>JBFLYA010000208.1 GCA_040757115.1 bacterium
TTTGTGGGTAACTTTTAACACCTCTATTATTATCAATTTCCTCCAAAGAGCAAAATGCAAAACTCGTTTATAGTTTAGGGTTTATAGTTTATAGTGTATAGTTTATAGTTTATGGTTTATAGTTTATAGTCTATAGTCCTTCAACTATAAACTATCAACTATAAACTATCAACTATCTACTACATTTCAGCGTTAAAATAGTTGAAGCAAAGATATTACCAAATTCCTCCAACTCTTTGAGAAACCATGCTACTTCCTTTTTGAAATTTGATTTGTAATTTTGCATTTTGATATTTGATATTTATTTGTTGTCTCCCCCAAATCCTATTTTGCAGAACCCTACTGAGTGATATAAGCATCAAAATGATGCTTGATTGAAGTCTATTATACCGGAAAAGGAGGCATCAGGGAATAGTACAGTTTTCCTAAAAATGTATCTTTTTCTTCTTGACATCAAATATCCTCATATGCTAAACTTAAAATAGTTCTACAAAGCTGGCAAAAAAACTGCCACAAAGTGGCTTAGTTCAACCCAGCGCTGCACCTGACCCTCGCTTCGCTCGGGCAGGTGAGATTGGTCGTTAGCTCAATAAATTCTAAAAAGCAAGGTTGAAAAATGAAAATAGAGAAGAAATTCAAAAGATTAAAAGAAATAAAAGCAGACATTCAAAAAAGTTATTTTATAAAACAAATTGGGGTGTTTGGCTCATATATTAGAAAGGAAGAGGAATCTGAGAGTGATTTAGATATTTTGGTTGAATTCTATAAACCAATAGATATTTTTAAATTTATGGAATTAGAAAGATTTCTCTCCGAAGAATTAAATATTAAAGTAGACCTTGTAAGTAAAAAAGCCTTGAAGCCTTTTATAGGAAGAGAGATTTTAAAGGAAGTAGTATATGTCTAAGAGCGAGTTTAGAGATTCTTTGGTAGATGTTTGGAAAGAAATAGAACATATAGAAAGGTTTTCAACATCTCTTAATTATGAAGGATTGATGGAAGACGAGAAAACTCTGTATGCAATTGTAAGGTGTTTTGAAATTATTGGCGAGGCAGTAAAGAATATTCCAGAAGAGGTTAAAGAAAACTATTGCCAAATTCCATGGAAAGATATGGGGGGAATGAGGCACAAATTAATTCATGAATACTTTGGGGTTGACTATGAAATATTATGGGAGACCATAAAACATAGAATCCCAGAACTAAGAAGGGAATGGTTAAAGATACTGGAAGATTATGAATTAAAAGAGATTCAGAGCTAACAACTCGGCTATCAGCTAACCTCTCTTCGTTCGGTAGATGAACTCTATCGTTAGCCGTACAAATTTTATCAATACAACAGGAGTTAGGTTATGAAAAGTAGATTCCAAGATATACTATTCATACTTTTTGCTGTTGTAGTCATACCATTTTGCTATTGGACTTGTGGTATGAGAGGTCTTGCTGTTTTGGCATGGGCTTTTTTCTTACCACTCTATGTGCTGCGACTTGTAATCTGGTCTTTCTGGACAAGGTTGAAATCCTGGTTATCAGCTAAATGTACAGCCATATCCTGGAATATATTGGCATTCGGAGTCGGGGGAACTTTGGGAATTATTGTGTGGTTTGTGTTGTCCACAATCCTAAATGTTCCAAGATTTATCTTGCCCAAATGGTTGCAAATGCTCGGGTTTCTTATTGCAACAGTGGGATTAATATTGGCATTGTGGGCACAATGGCTTCTTGGCCTTCAAACTGCCATTCTTACGACTCGTATATTTGGCAAGGACAAACAAGAAGAGCGAAGAGTAGTCAGTACGGGTCCATACGCTATATTCCCTCATCCGATATTTTTAGGTGAGTGGTTAACTATAATTGGATGCTTTCTTTTAACATCACAGATTTCTCTGCTCATGTTATTATTGATTGCTTTTTTATCAGACATGTTTGCGGCGAGCAGAGAAGAAAGAGATTTGCAAGAGCGATTTGGGGAGGAATACAAAACTTATCGCTCGCGGTTCTCCGTTTGGAAGCAATTGTAAGAAAGTGAATTAATGAGAAGTTTGGCTAACGAATTAAGAATTTGTGTGGAGCAACGCTGACACACAATTCTGGGTTGAACTAACGCAATGGAGTATTATTTGGAATTTGAATAAAAGGCTATTTTGTATTTGGTAGGTTTAGTTATCTATTTTTGAGACTTCTATAGTCCGCTTTAATCCAGCTGTGAATGATTTTAATCAGCACTTTTTCTTCTTGACATCAAATATCCTAATATGCTAAACTTAAAATAGTTCTACAAAGCTGGCAAAAAAACTGCCACAAAGTGGCGTAGTTCAACGAATCATTGCAGCGGACTGCGGGGGAGCTGAGCACTTCTCAAAGTTTTGTTATGTATATAAAGTTTAGTGGCAATTCTCCCTGCCGCCGATGAACTCAAGCATTAGCTGGTTGCGCCAAAATCGAGAAGGTATTCTGAAGACGGTGGATTTTGTAATAAATGAGCCCAAAAAAGAAAAAACAATACTATGTAGTCATACAGGGGCATAAGCCGGGAATCTACGATAAATGGTATGGACCAGGCGGTGCCGCAGAACAAGTTGTGGGATTTCCTGAAGCGCTTTATAAAGGATTCTACACTCAGGAAGAAATACATAAGTGGTTGAAGGAACCTGGTGAAACATCCTTTCTATTGGAGCGTATTCCTGAATTACTCGACAAACCTGCTTGTTCACCACTTGAAGATTCCAATGCTTTGATTAAAAGAAGAGAGGTAGTGATTTACACCGACGGAGCGGCTATTAGCAATCCAGGACCCGGTGGTTATGGCGTGATTCTCCTTCACAAAGGGCGGAGGAAAGAACTATCCGGCGGTTACCGTCTGACGACTAATAATCGCATGGAACTGCGTGCTTGTATCGTTGGACTCAAGGCTTTGAAGTTCAAGTGTTCAGTGGTTATCTGGACTGACTCAAAGTATGTAATTCACGGTATTACTAAAGGCTGGGCAAGGCGATGGCGCGCCAACAACTGGATGCGTGGTCCAGAAAATAAGGCCGAAAATCCAGATTTATGGGCAGAGTTACTTGAGTTGTGTGAAAAACACGATGTGAAATTTAGATGGGTAAAGGGACATGATGGCAATCCGCAAAACGAACGATGTGACCAATTGGCAAACAAAATGGCCAGACGAAGAGATTTGCCAGCAGACGAAGTTTATGAAACCATGAAAATCAAAAAGGACAGATAACCAATCGCTGAAGTTGACGGTGGGGGATAGTCGCACACCGCTTATTTCAGTCGTTAGAAAGTATTAAAAAGACCAAAAAGAAAGGTAAAGGACAAATGAAATGGATATTCCAAAATCTTACGACCCACATACAGTTGAAAAAAAATGGTATAAATTCTGGCAAGAAAATAACTATTTTTATGCCAATGCTAACTCTGATAAAAAAACATTTTCTATCGTAATCCCTCCTCCGAATGTTACCGGCTCTCTTCACATGGGGCATGCCTTGAATAATACCCTTCAAGATATTTTAATCCGATTTAAAAGGATGCAAGGATATAATACCCTCTGGCTTCCCGGAACAGACCACGCCGGTATTGCCACCCAGAATGTGGTTGAAAAACAACTTCGCCAAGAAGGTTTAAAAAGACACGATTTAGGGAGAGAAAAATTTATTCAAAGGGTCTGGGAATGGAAAAGACAATATGGAGATTTGATTATTGAACAATTGAAAAGGTTAGGGGCATCCTGCGATTGGTCAAGAACACGATTTACAATGGATGAAGGATTATCTAAAGCGGTGCGAGAGGTTTTTGTCTCTCTTTATCAACAGGGATTTATCTACCAGGATTATTATATTGTAAATTGGTGTCCAAGATGCCAAACTGCATTAGCCGATATTGAAGTGGTGTATAGAGTTATAAATGGCCACCTGGATTATATTAAATATCCCGGAGACAATGACCAGGCAATAATCGTTGCAACAACAAGACCGGAGACAATGTTAGGCGATACAGCCGTTGCGGTTAATCCAGACGATAAACGATATAAACACCTGATTGGCAAGGAAGTGATATTGCCTATTTTAGGTCGAAGGCTTAAAGTCATAGGTGATAACTTTGTTGACCCTGAATTTGGCACAGGGGCAGTGAAGGTTACCCCAGCACATGACCCAAATGATTTTGAGATTGGTAAAAGGCACTCACTTCAGCAAATCAATATCCTCAATCCAGATGCCACAATGAATGAAAATGCAAGTCATTACCAGGGACTGGATAGATACGAATGTCGAAAAAGATTAGTCGAAGATTTAAAGGCACAAGGATTGTTAGTTAAAAGACAAGAATATTCCTACTCGGTCGGACATTGCTATCGCTGTGATACAATTATTGAGCCTTACTTATCCCAACAGTGGTTTGTCCGAATGAAGGAGCTGGCTAAACCAGCGATTGAAGCCGTCCAATCTGGTCGGACAGAGTTTATCCCTAAAAACTGGGAAAAGACATATTTTGAGTGGATGGTGAATATCAAAGATTGGTGCATCTCAAGACAAATATGGTGGGGACACCTGATACCTGTCTGGTATTGTCAAAAATGTAAAGCCACTTTAGTGGAAAGAGAGGACCCAACTAAATGTCTTAAGTGTGGGAGTAATGAATTGATTCAAGACCAGGATGTGCTTGATACCTGGTTTTCCTCAGCATTATGGCCATTTTCTACACTCGGTTACCCGGAAAAGACAAAAGACCTATCTACATTTTATCCCACTTCCGTGCTTTCTACTGGTTTTGATATTATCTTTTTCTGGGTGGCAAGGATGATGATGATGGGATTGAAATTTATGGGCAATGTCCCTTTTAAGCAGGTCTATATCCATGCCTTAATTAGAGATGCCGAAGGACAAAAAATGAGTAAATCCAGAGGCAATGTCATTGACCCACTGGAAGTAATTGATAAATACGGCACAGATGCACTTAGATTTACACTGGCAATTATGGCTGTGCAAGGCAGGGATATTCTTTTATCTGAGGAAAGAATTGAAGGATACCGACATTTTTGTAATAAATTATGGAACGCCGGCAGATTCATTTTGACGAATTTAGAAGATTATGTTCGGAATTCAAAATTCGAAATTCGAAATTCGAAATTTTTATCATTAGCCGATAAATGGATTCTAAGCCGACTTAATCAGGTAATCGAAAAGGTAACCGAGGGGATAGATTCATATCGTTTTAATGAATCTGCTCAAATACTTTATGACTTTATCTGGCATGAATACTGTGATTGGTATTTAGAATTAATCAAACCAGAATTAGGAGGGCAAAGAAGGAAGATAACACAACAGTTATTAATAGATACCTATGAGGCAATTTTAAGACTTCTGCATCCGTTTATGCCATTTATTACCGAAGAACTATGGGAGAAATTACCTGTTCACAAGACAACAAATTCTATTATGGTTACTCCCTGGCTAACATTCAATCCAGACCAGATAGATTTAGACTCAATAAAGGATATGGATTTGATTAAGGAAATAGTTGTTTCTATCCGCACGATTCGTTCAGAGATGAAGATACCCCCTCAAGTAAAATTTAAAACAGTCATTATTAAAAGTAAACCCTTTGCCCCATTGGAAGAAAATATCGTCTATGTGACATTTTTGACTCATACGGCTGAAGTAATCTTTGATTTAGATGCCACCAGGCCATTTGGAGCCGCTGTAATCATCGTTAAAGGAGTTGAGATTTATGTCCCATTAGCCGAAGTTGTTGATTTAGGTAAAGAAGAAGAACGATTGAGTAAAGAACTTTCAAAGGTAGAAAAGGAATTAAACTTACTTGAGGCGAAATTATCCAATGAAGATTTTATCACAAGAGCCCCAGTTGAGGTGGTTGATAAAGAAAAAGAAAAGTTAGAATCTTACATCTCAAAACGCGATAAGTTAGTGATGAGTTTAAAATATTATTTTCATTAAGATATGATGATAACCGACACTCAAAATTTTTCCACCTGTGCAATTAGACTAATTTATCGCAGAGACGCAAAGGAAAAATAAATGTAAAATGTAAAATAGGAAATGAAAAATGGGAAATTTTAGTACTTCGCAAGACTCATTACCTTTCAGTTATACATTTTCATTTTACATTTCTCATTTTACATTTAACCGCACAGGTCGAGATTCGTAACCGTTCAGCCACAGAGGCACAGAGTTCACAGAGAATTAGAGAAATTAGCCACAAATGGACACGAATTAACCTGTGACATTCGATAAATGTAGTGCGAACCTTTAGGTTCGCTTTCCTGCTTGCCAGAAGCGCGGCTAAAGCCTCGCACTACAAATCTTTTTATTATTCGTGTTCATTCGTGGTTATATATTCCCTCTGTGTTCTTTGTGACTCTGTGGCTATATCCTGAACGGTTACCGAAATTCTTCCCTGGAAATGAAGACATAAAGGTCAGACCGGGAGCGCGATGCTCTTACTGGTGGCAATAAAAGTTGCCACCTGGAAACAAAAATTACCAGAGGTGTAAGACTATGGAATTATTGGACTTAGAAACTCTGATTGATACCGCTATTAAGGAAGATATAGGGAAAGGGGACATAACCACAGCCCTATGTCTGGTAAAAAA
>JBFLYA010000209.1 GCA_040757115.1 bacterium
ATTATCTCAGTAAGTAGATTTTCTTGATATTCTTCTCTGATATCTCCATATCCCCTTTATCCCCTTATCCCCCTTCTTATACTAACTACGATCAAAATATTCCTATTTCACAGGTCGAAAAATTTTAAAAATATAAAAAAATATAAAAAAGTACTTGACAAATTTTAATTAATGTGCTATAATTTATATATCTGAAGAAAGAAGGAATAATGAAAGATAGATAGCCTAAATAAAAATGGACAAAAAAGGTGAAAGGGGAAGGCTATGATAGTTCAGGCAGTTTCTCAAGAGAAAAATGGAAGGGGAGGGGAAAAAGAGGATTTTATTACAACCTATGTGGAAATAAAAGGTTACCCTATGTGTGGATAGAGTAGCCTTTTTTATTTTTTGAGGAAAGTTTTATCTACGGCGATTCAGCAAAAGTGATGTCTAATGAAGTGGAGTGACCAATCTTTTAGATCCTGAGACTCCTAAAATAAGGTGCGGGTCAGGATGACAGGCGAGTTGAGGAGGACATTCTCGGCCTCCTTGGTAAACCAGAAGACAAATTCTATCCTGAGAGGAGAGGAGAGGTGAGGTAAGTTATTAAAGAGTTCTGGAAAATGAGATTTTACTTTATGTGTCATTCACGCCAAAGCAGGAATCAAAAGAAAATAAATGACTTTGAAAGTTCGTATCAAGTGTGGAATGACAAAAAAAATGGTATTTCCCAGAAGTCTAATTTTAACAAAAAAAGGAGGTGAAAAAGAATGAAGAAATTACTAATGTTGATGGCTCTATTAGCCGTAATAGCAGTACCAGTAATGTGTTTTGCACATGTAGAGGGCGAAATTCCAGGTCCGACAGTACTGAAGTCGGATAATATCCCAGATGAGGGTGCAGGTGAGGAAGTGACGGTGAGGATTCGTGTGACGGCAGATGTGTACCCATATTTAAAGGTACGGATTAGCGAACAGCATATTCATTGGGAAATTACATCACCAGGGATCTATACGGAAGAAGGACCATATATTTGGGTCGATAGTAACTGTCCTTACGCTGTAGAGCTTGGCTGGACAGATTTAGAAGGTCCAGGTCCAGAGCCGATAGCCCTGCTAACATCCTATGAGCTGGTACCGGCGGGGATGTATGACGAGTGGATCTTAATGTGCAAAGTGAATGCTAATGGGAATCCTCCAGCGACCGCCAATTCTGAGGACTACTGTCTGTGGCCAGATGTACCTGTAGAACAGCAAGCCGATGGTTGGTATGAAGGTGAAGTTAGAATAGTCTTCCATGGACACATTTAGAGAAGAAGAAAGGTTTATAGATGAAAAAAAGGGGAAGGAGGAAAAAATTTCTTTCCTCCTTCCCTAAAAAGTGTGAAATAAGAATGATAACCGTGGAGAGATAAAAATATGCAATTGGATTGAGGGGAAAAATTATCCGAAAATAACTTGATGCTAAAAATTAGAGACAAGGAAACCGAAGGGAAAAATAAATATTAATGGTGAAAAATATGAATCTCGCGTGAAAGTGTGGTTATATAAATTTTGAAGTATAGAGAAGTAAATATTTATATGTGGGGAGAAAGAAAGAGTGTAGTGGTGCTATGTTACCGTGAAAATTAAACTAAAATATATAATTCTAAGGAGAAAAAAGAATGAGTAAAAAATTGAAGGGGTGGAAAGGTTATATAATAGCGTTGTTCTTAATAACAATTGCAATTACCAGTAAGGCAGATATTGCTTTGGCCAAGGGTGCAATATTAAAATCAGACCATATTGAGCAGGCTGGAGAAGGTGAGATTGTCACTGGTAAAATAAGGGTCACAGGAGATGTATACCCATATTTGAAAATAACAATTGTTGACCCTAATATTACCTGGGATATTAATGGTGGAACAGGAGAAGCGGCGAGTGCAGGACCGTTGGTAATGGTAAAGGCAAATTCTTTATTTAATATTGGTGTAGGTGATGTTGATAACTTAATAAATACAGCATATCCCCCGGACTACAATACAGGCGCAAATATATTAGAAACATGGTTTGCAACGGGGGATAACGAAATTGATAATCCATTTGAGGAAATATTACCACCCAATAAGGCTATCATCGCAGGAAGTAATGACCCTACTAATCCTAATCACGGGGATTTAGAATGGAATATTGCACCAACCTATATCTCGTATGTGAGTAAATATCTCTGGAATAAAATTAGGGTTGAAGGAAATGATGAAGCAGGTCATTATTTAGACCCAGATGGATATATTATCATCATCTATGGACATATTTAATATTATGGTTTGGTTCATATAAGTTAGGGGAGAAATTATCTCTCCAAATAGGGATAGATAAACGCCGATAGAAAACTTAGAGAGAGGAATAAATTCTTTCTTTTTAGCAACAATCTTTTGGGCAAGATGATAAGAAAGAGATAATTCTTTTCTAAGGGGGTAAAAGAGGGCTTCGTTTTATACGAGAACATTCAATATTTTGAAGGAGGTAAAAAAATAAAATGAAAATATATGTATATATTATAATAGGTATGATGATATTATTTAGCCAGGAGGTAAAGGCAGAATTAAATGCGGAATTAGATGCCTGGGGTAATGAAATAGAAGGAGAATGTGATGGAGAGAATCCAGGACCAATATTTATGTATAACACCATCGGTGCAAAATTAGACCCATTTATTACCGTAAATGTTCAAGGGACAGGATTGTACTGGGAGATTACTTCCCCAGGAAAATATAAGGCACCTGGAACAAAGATAGATGTAGAGGGAAATGCGCGCTGTGATATTTATTTAGAAGGGGCAGGTAATCTCGTTTATAAAACAAATCCTGCTAAACCTATATTAGAGGCTAGATATGCCATTGGTGGTGATAATCAGAATACTCCACCAGAGGACGAATTTAAAGACATAGCCTATTTATCCACTTATCCATTAGTCGAAAATTTGGATACCAGTGGTGGTCAAACATATTATCTATGGGGTGAAGTAACTTCAGGAATAGAGGACCCAGCAACAGTGGATGATAACAACCCACCTCAGTTCCCACCAAATGAAGGGGAATATCAAGATTCATTAGGATTTTGGATGACCTTTGTTGCACATTTGTAGTAACCGTTCACCGCACAGACACAGAGACGCAGAGAAAAAATTAAAGTAACCGTTCAGCCACAGAGGCACAGAGTTCACAGAGAATTAGAGAAATTAGCCACAAATGGACACGCATTATAGCACTTATTAATCGAAATTTGACATAGATAGGGCTCTGAAATTCCAAATCACAAATTCCAAATTCCATTTAGTGAATTAGTGAATTAAGCGAATTAGCGAATTAGTAAAATCTAATCTCTAATTCACTAATCTCTAATTCGCTTTTTGGTATGTGGAATTTGGTGCTTGGGATTTGGGATTTTTTTTACTTATCCACTCTGAGTAAAGTTTTGACTAATAACTGCTATATTCCCTCTGTGTTCTCTGTGACTCTGTGGTTATATCCTGAACGGTTACCATCCTCAAAACTTCACTCCCTAAATTTTTCCTAAGCCTTACCTATGTCAGTGATAGTGTCCGTGTCAGTGAAGAAACTCCTTCAACTCATCCAACACTTCCAACTCTTCCTACTCTTTCAACTCTTCCAGCAGAAGTATAGGTAGGTCTCCCAAGCCTTCATTCTTCTGCAATTTCTGCCCGTTTTAGTCTGAAGTTTGATGTCTATAGTCTACTGTCTGAATCACAGGAACGCTTACATATTTTTATATTATACCTCAAATTAAGATTAATTGCAAGTATTTTTTTAGTTGAAAATCTATCCTTTTTATGCTATACTCTACTCAAAATGGAGGATGATTCTATGGACTCACTTGAGATAAACAGTAAATCCAGAACAGAATTTATAGATATTACGGCAAAGGTAGAGGATATTGTCCGCAAAAGTGGGGTAAAAAGCGGAATATGTTATCTTTTTGTGCCACACACGACCGCAGGTATAACTATTAATGAAAATGCTGACCCAGGTGTAGTCGTTGACATATTAAAAGAACTTAACAAAATTATTCCCTTCAAAGATGGATATTTACATTCTGAAGGGAATGCGGATGCCCACATTAAATCTACGATTGTTGGGACTTCACTGAATATTTTTATCGAGGATAGCCGACTTGTTTTAGGCACCTGGCAGGGGATATTTTTTTGTGAATTCGATGGCCCGCGAAGAAGAAAGGTATTTGTTAAGGTAATTGCACATCTGTTTTCCCAATAAATTTATCGATAGTTGAATAGAATTTTTTATCTATTTTTTTACCTTCACAGCCAACTTCATACGCACACTCAACACATTCTAATCTTCTGCCGCCGAGTTCTTCTAATTTGCCCGCCTCATCTAACTTCTCTAATTTCTTACAGGCATCATGATAGCCCTGCCGAACTGCTTTTTTCAATTTTTCAGGGGTGAACTCAAATAGCCCTATATCTATATCCTTATCAGGCTGGATGACAATATTATTAATTAACTCTTTGTGCTGTTTAAAAGGAATACTTTGCTCGATTACGGTTTGAATTTGCTGGATTATTTCTTTATCTTTAGCAGTTTTTTTAAGGATAAAATCTATTGCCTCAACCATCTTTTGCCATGTCTTGATAACATTGTTTATTAATTCTGCCCGTTGAAAATCCTCCTCAGTCGTATTTTCTAAAAATATTTCGAGTGTTCGGGCAGCAATCAAAGGTAGATTACTAAATTGTAAATCTACCGGTGTGCGTTGAGGCGGTTTAATTAAAATAGTGAAAATATCTTTACAACCAGATTCGATAGCATTCATTAATGGGGTATTATTCCCTACCCCACCATCAATATATTGATAGCCCGAAATATCCTCCGGATTAAAGGCAACCGGGATAGCCGAGGTAGCCATCATACAAGAAATAGCCATCTTTTCAAAATCCGTATCTCTGACCTCTTTAATCGAATCCTTTCTTTTAATGAAAAATTTTCCATCTTCAGTTTTAACAAAGGTTTCCTCATTACCAATCTGAAGATTTGTCCCGGTAAGAATTAGTTTATTCCCGGAACCCTTCAGGTTATTGATATTGACTACACTTTTAACTAAACTCCGCAATGGAGTGGAGTCGCACAGGGAATTGATGTTAGAAACAATTTTAATTAACTTGCTTTTTGCCCAATATAACGAGATAATTGGAAAAAGGAATAAGATATCTCCAAAATTAAATTTTAATTTAATCTTGGGCGCAAATACCGACTTATTAGTAATTTTTTCCTGCCATAGCTTTATCAAATCATCAATCTGATTAGAGGCAATCAATGTTGCATTCAAGCCACCAACAGATGTGCCGACAATAACATCGAACTTAATTTTGGCATCGATTAGTGCCTTGACCACACCGGCTTCATAAGCCCCTTTTCCCCCGCCACCACTTAAAACTAAACCTATTTTAGCCATTTCATTTTACCTCCTTTGGACTTCTTACTTTTTATCCAGGAGTCGTAACCGTTCACCGCAGAGACACAGAGACGCAGAGAAGAAAATTAAAATTTATGGACGATAGGCTTAACATCCCTGATTTTCATCAGTGCAAGCTCTTGAGTCCAACAACATTAAACTTGCCCTGATGAAAATCAGGGATGGATTAACAAATCTGGCTTGCCGGCTGAACATTCGGCAAGCAAGTCATAAGTATTTCCATGTCTGCATCAATAATCTTTTATGTTATCTGATTTATTTCTATATCTTCTCTGTTCCTCTGCGTCTCTGCGGTAAATTACCACCTGAACGGTTACGAATTATTATCCAATTCCAATGTTGACAAATCCAGATTTTTCTTCAAATCTTCTGGTAAGGTAGCATTGATAAAATCATCTGCATTCTCTTTATTGGAAAACACCTCTTTAAAAAAGGCATCATGCGGATTGGATATCTCCATCTTTATTTTCTCCTGCCCCATTTTTATCTTACTGGTATTATAGCAGATAATTCTGTAAAAGTCAAAGGTTTTTTACTTTTGTCAGGAATTCTCGGTGAAAAATTAGATAGAGACTCATTATTCCTTATTTTTCTCTCAAAATGTTTACGAAAAATATTTTTTTCTATCTCTCCTAAACATAGATGAATTCAGTCTCTAAAAATTCACCGAGAATTGCTGAATGTACATTTTTCTTCTTGACATCAAATATCCTAATATGATAAACTTAAAATAGCTCTATAAAGCTGTCAAAAAAAACTGCCACAAAATGGCTTAGTTCAACCAGTCGCTGCACCTGACTGCGGGGGACTGTGCCGTGATTAAAGTTTTGTGGTATTTTCAAGGTTTTATCTTGCTAATAAAGTTTAGTGGTAATTCCTCCCGCAGCAGGTGAGTTCAGTCGTTAGACCATCGCGAGCAATCGAGGAGGATTGGATAAATAAAGGTTAACTCCTGAACCTGTCAAAAACAGGTTTTATCCGAGAACGTTCATAATTTGTAACCGTTCAGGCTATATATCAAAAGTGTAAGAAAGGGGATAAGGAGATAAGAGTGATATGGAGATAAGATAATAGAAATAGATTGAAACTTATAGAAATTAGGTAGAAATTGATTGGGGAAAACA
>JBFLYA010000210.1 GCA_040757115.1 bacterium
AAGAAAAAGTAAATTTTACTATTCCTTTATTAACAATAAGTTATGTAAAATATCAATTCACAATTCAAGATGCGACCCTACACACCCCTTGTAAGTAATCTTACCACCATCTCCTGGATTCAGGTCTCTAAAAAATGGTGCTATCTCTATTATCAGGGATGTTTAATTTTCAAAGAGCAATTAAGAGAAGAAAAAGTAAATTTTACTATTCCTTTATTAACAATAAGTTATGTAAAATATCAATTCACAATTCAAGATGCGACCCTACACTCCGACAATTCAAGATGCGACCCTACACTCCGACAATTCAAGATGCGACCCTACACTACACATTCGTATAACTCCTTACCAGTAAATGTCGGTCCACCGACAGGTCCGCCACCTCCAAAGGGATAATAGAAGATTTGTGCTACTACCTTGCCATCCTTGTCACTAATTACCCTTGCTGAACCTAACTGGTCATTATGGTAGTAATATAAGGTTTAAGGTTTTGCTCGTGTGCCAAGTGCATTCTACATTCACGGTCCGGTCTGACCCTAACTCCCCACAAGGTTTGCCCCCCTACTTTACTCAAGTAATAATTTTTTTAATACCTTATCTACATTCTGAAAATATTCTTTATTTAATTCCCTCTCTCTTAATTCTCCCTTTAACTTTATCCTTTTCCTAAAAAATTTATCATAGTCCTTACCTGCAAGAAGAGTAACCAAATTTTTCAACGAATTCATAAAATAGGATTTATATCTTTTCCTTCTCATCTCTTTAGCAAACCAATCCACCAAAACGAATAAGCCTTGCTGGTCCGCAAAATTAGATAGAGTCTCGATGTTTTTCTTTATTAGGATTGGATCATCATCATCATAGAAAGTAAGATCAAATCTCTCAAAATATATCTTATCCATTTTATTCTCCTATTGTGTCCAGATTAAGAGAGGCCTAATTGATCTAACATCCACTTTTGCCCTATAATCTCCCAACCTTAAAAAAACTCAAGAAATATCTGTTTTAATATCTTATCCACATCCTGATATTCTTCTTTATTATATAGATTCCTCTTTATTAATCCGCTCTCTAACTTTATCCTTTTTATAAAAAATTTGTCGTAATCCTCACCTGCAAGAAAAGTAATCAAATTTCTCAACGAATTCATAAAATAGGATTTATATCTTCTCCTTCTCATCTCTTTACCAAATTCCCCCTCCAGAGCTAATAAACCTAACTGCTCTATAAAATTAGATAAAGTCTCAATGTTTTTCTTTACTAAGATTGGGTCATCAGCATCATAGAAGGTACAATCAAATCGCTCAAAATATATCTCATTCATAATAATTCTCCTTAGGGACATTTGTTGGACAGAATGATTCATCGAAAGTGCATTCTACATTCACGGTCTGACCCTAACTCCCCACCCAAGGCTACGCTCCTCCTTCCAAATTCTCCAACTGATCTGCTCAAGTTATGTATATATCAATATCTATGTTAACATTTAATTCAGCCAATCGCTTTACCAAGTCGCTATCAAAATGTATTTCAGGGAAAGGTTCAGATTCACTAAAGTAACCAGCACATGATAATTCTGTGTAATATCGGGCAGTTATCGTCTTAAATAACTCGAGTGACGGTTCGATAGAAGATAGCAGATGTTCCACATGTTCTCTTAGAGGTTTTTCTTTTGGCAACTTTGACTGTAGCTCCCAACCGTTTTCTTTTTCCTTGATGACTGTTTTTGGTCTTAGATCACCACGATGCCATATTCTAGTTGGCTGGATGTTTGTAGTTGTAGTTATTTCCTCTGGTAAAGACAAATATTTACTATCAGTAATTCTCATATATACATAGAATTCATATTTCATTCAATCTTCCTCATAACTCATTGATATTGATCCCTGTGGAATCGCCAGGTCCAGTACCATCTTTTGGTTTAACTATAATATTGCCATGTTTATCTTTGAACAAGTCATAACGAGATGCATTTTTCTTAGGTTTGAGATCACTTTATGGTAGTCTGATCCCTTTCTGCCTCTTCAAACATATATGCAGGGAATAAATAGTCTTCTCCTGTATCGTCTATTATTCTATAATAGTCATCTCCATTTTCAATAGAAACTACTTCATAAATTTTGCCAATGGTTAAAGAACATCTTAATCCATGTTCCACCTCTATATCTTCATCTTCCAAAACTATATAGCTATCATTACTAATACATTTTACTTTCATGCTCTTACCCCCTCTACTCTTCCAACCATCTTTTTACTTTATACTCTACCTTGCCAACCCCATGAGCTTCATACCAATGAACTTCGGCTTTACGTATTCTACCAGATTCATCTTTAGCATAGGCAATCCCTTTTTTCTTTTTCCAGTTTTTCCCTCCATAAGTCTCCTTTAGCCTCTTTATGTCTTTAATTCCATGCCCTTTTGCAATAGTTTTTTCAGCAGTTATCTTTCCTATTTCTGTAGTTCCTTTTCCTATAACTTTCGTTCCAATTTTACCTATTACTTTACTGCCACCAACAAGAACTGTTTTTATTCCACCAACAACTATCTTTCCAGCTCCCAAGAAATCTGTTGGATCAACTGGATCGCTAATAATTGCCTCTTCCTCTGGAGTAGGTACTGCACCTAAAATAGGTAATAAAGCATTTGCTATTCTAGAACCAACTCCCGAAATAGCTCCTGTTCTTGCTCCTTCCCAGAAGTCTCCACCGTACATCGCTGCTTCTATTCCCCCATATATCGCTCCTTCTACCCCCCATTCTAATACATCTCCAAATCCTCCTCCCCAATCTCCAAAATTAATAGATTTACCAATTCCCGCACTGAATTGATTAAGCATCCAGCTACTACCAGCACTCATTAAGGCTGCGTCCCAGCCACCGTATTGATATGCCTCATAGATATTATAAAGTGTCCTTGCTGCGGTATAGAATTTCCATGCTGCCCATATAAATTGCCAAAATTCACCATTCGGGTCTATATTTGTGAGTGGATTATTGGCACAGTAGATATAGAGATTATCTGCTGGGATTTGAACTGGATCAGGTGTAATGAATCTCCCTAACGCAGGGTCATAGTATCTGGCGCCGAAGTAGAATAGGCCGCTGTCATCCAACTCCTTGCCGGTAAATGTCGGTCCGCCAACAGGTCCGCCACCTCCAAAGGGATAATAGAAATACTGCTCGACTACCTTGCCATCCTTATCCGTAATCACCCTTGCTGAACCTAAGTGGTCATTATGGTAGTAATATGACCCCAATTCCTAATTCCCTATTCCTAATTCCTTTATTCAACTTCCATCTCTAAAAAATTTATATTAGTGAAGTGATTTTGAAGAATTATATCCCTAACTTTATCATTAACAATAATATATAAAGTTGTATTAAGAAAAAATATATCTGTTTCTGGAATAATGTCTTTAGTTAAAATAAGAACTCGTTTTGATTCATCAAATTCTTCTCTTCCACAACTTTTACATTGCTTTGTTACTTCAACCCCTGGTGGTTTTCCACTATTAGAAATAACAACCATTTCAAATAGAGGACCAAATTTATTAGGAGATTTCTCTTTTTCAACCTCCTTAATAATATCCTCTGGCTCTCCTGTTTCAGGAATAGGAACCGGTCCAACTGATTCTCTTTTCCCAACCTTCTTTATTATTGCTGGACAAAAAGTAATACCTGAAACATTATTAGATTTAAATAAACTTTTTACCTTTTGAGATACTATTATGGAACCCAAGGTGGACCATAAAAAATCACTTTTAGGTCGGGAAGGAAACTCAAGATATACAGGTTGAAATTCATCACCAGGCAATAAGAAATCAATATTTTGACCTGATTTATTTAGTTCTTTTAAAAGAGATTGTCGTAATTTTAAATGTTCTTCCGACGAGATAGGCCATCGATCTCTAATTTCCTTTAGTTTCTGGAATGAACTAGGACATTCAAAGGGTAATATTCTTGAACCACCCCATGTTTCTCCACAAGTAGAACATTTAACCCCAGGCAATCCAAATAAATGTTTTCCACTTCCATTTACAAAAATATCCTTGTAATCACTTTCATAATCAGGAGGTTCTATCTTCCAAAAATTTTTATACAAGGAGATATTTTTTACTTGACAAACCCTTTTCATAGCTGACCCCACTATCCTTCCCTAATCTATTCCCCTGAGAAAAATCTTTAGCGTAGTCGTACTAATCGATAAAAAATTCTTCCGGATGCAGTTCGATGTAGCGTTTGAAAAAAGGATAAAGTTGTTCCTCCCCATATAATTGTTCGTTTAGTGGCTCAAAATAAGCTTCTAATTGATCCTCTGGAATATCCAAAAATTTTTGACGAATATTTCTGTCCAGGGGAACTTTCCCATCTGGGAAAAATTTGAATGCCTGACTCAAAATTTCTGCATGCAAAGTCATTCCTAAAAGTCTGAAACCTTTAAGCACTTCTTCAGAATAAATTCCGCTGCTGTTCCAAAAAAATTGTTGCAAACCCCCATTATCAACTTCACGCATAAATAAAGTTGTAGTATAAATAGCTCTTTGACCTGGACTACCATACGAAATGTGTTTAAGTTCGTCGATAACAGAACTATTAGGCCAAATCGGTTCAATCACTTTCCAGAAAAGTTCTTCATCATTCATGCCTTTAACAGTAGATTTTGAAATACGGTAATCAAATCCTTTCATAAGAGTTACCCCCCACATTTCTTCAAAGAATCATTTATTTTACCTTCAAATCGGTTTAGCTAAATCTTCTGGCCACCGATACTCATTGGATGGAGTAAATTCTATATTACTTAATTTATGTTTTTCAACAACCTCTTTTACTCGTTCACTAACTAATCCGTAATTACAATCTTTGAGCCTAAAAAAGTCTGAGCCATTCCATCTCTTCTCATCCACAAGAATTCCATATTTAAACTCATTTCTTGACCAGTATATTTTTAGATCACATGCTTTGCACTCCTTTGCTAAATATATTTCACAAATAGGATGTGCATATCCATCCTTTACTGCAGTAATCAATTCCCATAACTTTGGAAATGATTCCGGATTGCTCAGTCCTCTTACACTTTTTATGATAACAGGACGCAATTCATATCCTGTAAGTCCTGCTTCTTTAAACAATTGTGCTACCCGATCAGTAATTAAACCATCACTATCAAGTGTCCAAGTAAAGTCTCCAATCTTAGGAGAACGTAGTTCAATACTTAATATTTCCATTCTCTCTCCCGCCCTTTGATGACCAGGATTTACAGGACAATAAATGGTGTTTTTGTATTTCATTTCTTCTGACCATATAGCAACAGGGTATTTTTTATCATCAGTACCAATTGTATAAACATAAAACTTCATCCTTATCACCTCACTTAAGATTAAATTGTAATTTCATTTTCTCTAACTGTTGCAGTATGTGTTCTCGTGTTGGTTTAATTCCCATTCTCTCATATTTATTAAAAAACTCTCGCCACTGCTTATTCCAATTATTAGGTCCTGTATGTAATCCTCCGGGTTTTAATCTATGTTTCTCTTGAGAAATTTTAATAGTATATTTCTCAGGATTTAACCCTGCATCTCTAAACCTCTCAGCAAATTCTTTAGGAAGCAAATGGTGAGTTTCTAATTTTGTAGCTCCTCTTCCTATAACCTTTGCACCAATTTTGCCTATTGCCTTACCACCACCAACAAGAACTGTTTTTATTCCACCAACAACTATCTTTCCAGCTCCCAAGAAATCTGTTGGATCAACTGGATCGCTAATAATTGTCTCTTTCTCTGCAGTAGGTACTGCACCTAAAATAGGTAATAAAGCATTTGCTATTCCAGAACCAACTCCCGAAATAGCTCCTGTTCTTGCCCCTTCCCAGAAATCTCCACCATACATTAATGAACTTATGCCACCAGTTATCGCCCCTTCTACTCCTAATTGGAATATATCTCCTAATGGACCTCCCCAATCTCCAAAATCTATCCCTGCACTTATCCCCGCACTGAATTGATTAAACATCCAGCTACTACCAGCACTCATTAAAGCTGCATCCCATCCACCGTATTGATATGCCTCATAGACATTATAAAGTGTCTTTGCTGCCGTATAGAATTTCCATACTGCCCATATAAATTGCCAGAATTCTCCATTCGGGTCTATATTTGTGAGCGGATTATTAGCACAGTAGACATAGAGATTATCTGCTGGGATTTGAACTGGATCAGGTGTAATAAATCTACCAAGTGCCGGATCATAGTATCTGGCGCCGAAGTAGAATAAGCCGCTGTCATCCAGCTCCTTACCGGTAAATGTCGGTCCACCTACAGGTCCTCCACCACCAAAGGGATAATAGAAATACTGCTCGACTACCTTGCCGTCCTTGTCACTAATTACCCTTGATGAGCCTAAGTGGTCATTATGGTAGTAATAAATCTTGGGAGCAGAGTTAATTGGTTCTTCCTGTAGCTTTGCTACTAACTGCCCATTACCATAGACATACGAAGTTTTACTGGTAATAGTTACCTTCTCTGCCGGTGGTGATTCTAACTTCTGGACTACCCGCACTATTTCGTATGCCTTGCCATTGGCAAGTAATGTCT
>JBFLYA010000211.1 GCA_040757115.1 bacterium
ATAAACCATAAACCATAAACTATAAACTATAAACCATAAACCATAAACCATAAACCATAAACTATAAACCATAAACCATAAACTATAAACCATAAACTATAAACCATAAACTATAAACTATAAACGAGTTTTGCTTTTTGGAGGAAATTGATAAAAATAGAGGTTTTAAATACCCGCTTAAAAACTACAGTTTCCTGGTTTTGCAGAACTCTAATAGGAGTGGGAGAAAATGATTAAGCATATTTTGTTCGTTATCGTTATTTTAAGCCAATTTTTAGGTTGTGCCACGGTTCAAACAGGATTAGAACGGCAGGAAAGCATATTTATCTCCACACAACAAGAAATCGCAATTGGAGAGCAGGTCGTCCAACAGATAGAAAAAGAAAATAAACTTTTAGATAATCCGTCTTTAACCCAATATGTCCAGGCTGTTGGTCAAAAGTTAGCCGGGGTATGTTTTCGTAATGATATAGCCTATCATTTTAAGATAATAGATTCTGATGTAATTAATGCCTTTGCCCTGCCAGGTGGATATATTTATATTTATCGCGGGGCATTAGAATCTATGGATAATGAGGCGCAATTAGCCGCTGTGCTTGCCCATGAAATAGGTCATATCGCCGCCAGACATTCGGTCAAACAAATACAAAAATATCAGACTTATGACATTTTAGCCAGTATCCTTTTAAAAGACCAAAAAAAAGCCATTCAAGACCTTTCAAACATTGCCGCTAATCTTGTCTTTTTAGGATATAGCCGTGAGGCAGAATTTGAGGCCGATGACCTGGGGATTCATTTCCTCTATCAAGCCGACTATGACCCAAAAGGAATGGTAGAATTCTTTAATAAACTAAAACAAAAAGAAAAAGAGAAATCCAGTAAAATAGAGATTATGTTAAGAACTCATCCGCTGACTTCAGATAGGATAAGGCGAGTTGAAGAAAAAATCGCCTCATTACCACAAAAGCCCAATTTAATACGAAATGAGGCGAGATTCAGAAAGGAAATTGGTAATTTGTAACCGGTATTGGGTACCAATAGGGTTCTGCAAAATAGGATTTGGGAGAGATAACTGAGAGTTAGACCTGAAATTAGAGATAAAAATTCAAATATCAAATATCAAAATGCAAAATTACAAATCAAATTTCAAAAAGGACTTCAAGAAAAGACTGTATAACTTTACTCTGCGACTTATAGAACTCATCGATAAGTTGCCAAAGGATAGTGTTTCTCAAAGAATTGGTGATCAATTATTACGGAGTGGTACAAGCATCATTGGGAATTATATTGAAGGGCAGGCGGCGAGTAGTAAGAAAGATTTTACTAATTTCTTTAATACATCTTTAAAGTCAACTAACGAAAGTAAGTTATGGCTTGCATTACTTCGTGATAGTAAACGTGCTAAACCAGAGGAAGTAGCAGGGTTTCTCAAAGAGTTGGAGGAATTTGGTAATATCTTTGCTTCAAGTATTTTAACGCTGAAAGGAAAGAGATAATTTTACATTTTGATATGTAATTTTTATATTTGCTTTTTGCATTTTGCTCTTTGGAGGAAATTGATAAAAATAGAGGTTTTAAATACCCGCTTAAAAACTATAGTTTCCTGATTTTGCACAACCCTATGGTACCAAAATAAAGGAGGTAATCTTATGGTCGGTTTTTTAGAAATAACTTTAGTCGTTCTTATGTTTGCAACGATATTAGTCTGGGCAATTTTAATTACATTTCTCTGGTGGGAATTATTACAGTTGAAAAAGATAAGACAAGAAATGGAAGAATTACCAACTAAATTATCTGAGGCATTGAGATTTATGGAGGATGCAGATGGGATTTCCAATAATATGAAGGAAGAAGTTATGCCAATGATAATGGGAGCAAGTACTGATTTAAAAATCGTTGCGGATGATATGCGAACATCGATGGACACTATCGTAAAATCCTTAAAAGACCCACCTCCCTGGCTCAATCAATTAGTCGCCGCAATTGATATGAAACTTGAAAATAAACTGGGTAAAGTGGAAAAAGGTATTAGTGAGTTATTAAAAAGGTAGAAATAAGGGAATAGGTCTTAACTTCTTCCTTGAAATTTCCCTTGACTAAATTCAAATTATTTGCTATCATAATTAATAACAATGAAAAAAACAATAGATTTTGTCGTCAATAATTTAAAAATTCTCACTCATTATCTAAAAAGAACCGAAGGAAAAGATTCAATTCCTCTTGAACAAAATGACTTTGACAAACTACTTAATTGGGTTGTTGGGATAGTCGTCATTGGGTTTGTTATTTTAAGTTTCTTCTTCCTTCATAATGTTACTGTTTTATGGATGTCTGTTTTATTTCTGGTAATTCTTCTGGCGATGCATAATTTTATTCTCCTCAAGGCGCGAAGTGATGAAAAAATAAGTAACTATCGTGCCGAACAACTCGCTACCCTTCAACAAATATCCTTAGGACTAACCTCTACCCTTCATATGAATGAGATTCTGGAGTTAATTCCATCGGCGGGTGTCAAATTAGCCCAGGTAGATGGTTGTTTAGTTAGTCTGGCAGGGAAGATGAAAGAAGACATAATCCCTAAGGCTAAAGAAGGCATTCAAACAGACCTGGCACAAATGGAAACCAAAGGAAAGATAAGTAATTGGCTGGTTCAGCACAAAACATCCCTCGCTATCCAGGATTTATCTACAGACCCCAGAATGCCTGACTGGGTAAAAAGTGAAGGATTCTCCTCATATCTTGGACTACCACTGAAAGTCAGGGATGAAATAATTGGTGTTTTAGAATTTTATTCTAAAACCCATCGTAGTTTCACCACTGAAGAAATAGACTTACTTAATATATTTTCTGCCCAGGCCGCGACCGATTTAGAAAATGCCAGACTTTATGGAATCACTAAAGATGCTTTACAACGCGAAATTACCAGCTCTATGGCTTTACTCAAAATAGAACAAGCCATTACCACAAAATTCGACCTTAAAGAACAATTAAATTTAATTATGGCTGGTGCGATTGACATAACTCTGGCAGAGAAATCTTCTCTCTGGTTAATTGATGAGATTTCAGGAGAGGTTATTTGCAAAGGCACATATCCTCTTGAGGAAAAATTAGCGAAATCAAGTGTCCGATTCGGTGAAGGAATTACAGGTTGGGTGGCTAAAGAAGGTAAATTACAAAATATACAGGATTTAAGTAAAGATTCACGGTTTGTTAATCCATTAAAACAAGACCTTTATTCTCAACTCTCTGTTCCTCTAATGTATAAAGAAAAAACTATAGGTGTGCTCAATGTCTTCAATTCAAAGCGTGAAGAAGGATTTAATGAGGCAGATGAAAAAATACTTATGGTTTTAGCCTCACAAACCGCTGTCTCCTTGCAAACCATTAAATTATATACCGAACTAAAAACCGCGGCTAATGCCCTGTCGGTATTATATGAAATAAGTAAAACTATTAGTGAGGGTAGAGAACTCCAGGAAGTATTAACCTTAATTCTGAAGAAAGGGAGTGAAATATTCCAGGCTCAACATGGCTCGATTATGTTATTAGATGAATCTTCAGGTGAACTGAGGATTAAAACCGCTGAAGGACTTTCTGAAGAAATTATTAAACATACAGTTAAAAAACCAGGAGATGGAAGTATCGCCGGTTGGGTGGCAGAGAAAAAAGAACCTCTATTACTTATTGGTAAAGTGGATGATGTTCGATTCAAATCAAGCAAAGTAGAAACTGAGATTAAAGATGCTATGTGTGCCCCATTGATTCTTAAGGATAAATTAATTGGTGTTTTTAATATTAGCAATCGAGTTGGAGCGGGTGTATTTACAGAATCTGACCTGAATTTACTCTGCACTTTAGCCAATGAGGTCAGTATTGCCATTGAAACAGCAAGATTATATGAAATAATTACTCAACGGGTAACAGAATTATCAAGTTTTTATATTATCTCAACCGCTTTATCTTCTACACTCAGTCTTTCAGAAATCTTTAAAATCGTCATGGAAAGAATAACGACAATATTCACAGAGTTTGCCATAAGTATCTCTCTTTATGAAAAGGATAAATTAAAGAGAATAGCCGAACGCGGCTTTGGAGAAGATAAAACTTTAGACACAGAGTTAGAATTAGAAAAGGATGAATTAAAAGAAAAACTAAAACCTTTATTTGTTAGTAAAAGATACCTTTGTTTTAAAACAACAGAAGATATATCCAATTTGAAAATACTGGTTGGGACAGGCAAAATAGAGTATGCTTTATTATTCCCATTAGTGGCAAAAGATAAGGTCATTGGTATTTTAACCTTTATCTCGCAAACTAAAGAAGAACTAACGAAAGAAGAGATAAGATTGCTTACTGCCCTTTCACAAGCTACTGCTTCCTCCATAGAAAATGCTAAACTATACACTCAGACAACTCGACGATTGCAAGAATTATCAGGGCTACAACAAATAACCAATAAAATGGCATTAACGACAAATACAACCGAGCTTTTAGCCCTGGCGGTAAATATCATTAATGAAGTCATCGGTTCAGAATTGGGACTTGTATTTCTGTGGGATGAAGACCGTAAGGAGTATATCGTTAAGGTTGGTCAGGGTAAAAAGAGGGTAAGCGAAGGACTATTTAAAGCACTTAAATTTAAACTGGGTGAGGGTATAGTTGGCTGGGTAGGTGAAAAAGGAGAAGGTGTAATACTTGATGATGCCCGCAAAGACCCAAGATTTAAACAAATAGGAGATTTATATATCCGAAGTGTCCTTGCTGTTCCAATCATTAAAGATAATAAACCAATAGGGGTTATGGAATTTATAAATAAACTACCCGCAGGTGGAGGATTTTGTAGTGAAGATGAACGAATGGTTTCTATCATCGCTAATCAAACAGCCATTATTTTAAGTAATGCTGATGCATTTGATGAAATAAAGCGTCGGGCATTACAACTATCTACGGTTCAAGCAGTGAATAAAATGATTACATCAGTATTTGGTGTGGAGGAACTGCTAACACAAATCGTCGAGTTGACGGCTAAGGTATTACGAGTTAAAAAGGCAAGTTTATCTTTATTAGAGCCAGATGGTCATGTTAAGTTAGAAGCGGCTTATGGATTAACCTATATGGAACAAGAGCGAGAAGAAAAATTAACACCAGGATTTGGAATTGCCAGTAGGGTCATCCAAACCAATCATCCGTTCTTGATTAATAATTTACCAGAAGATACAACCTTAAGCGAGGAGGAGAAAAATATTTATATTGAAAAATCATACCTGAGTGTGCCTCTTAATATTAGAAAAAAGACCGTTGGAGCATTGACTATTTCATCAAAACTTAATGAGTCTTTCTTTAATGAACAGGATATTGAAGTTTTAACTACTATTTCTGAACAATCATCAATTGTAATTGAATATGCAAAATTATACCAAAATCTGCAAAGACACAGTATGGATACTTTGCGGACCCTTTCATTGGTAATTGAAACAAGAGACCCGTTCACAAAGGGACATTCAGAGGCTGTAGCAAAATATGCAGTCGCCATTGGTAAAGAATTGAATCTTTCTAATGATGCCCTTAAAACATTAGAAGTATCTGCCCTTTTACATGATATTGGGAAGATAGGCATAAAGGAGAGTATTTTACTCAAGACAGAAAAGGAATTGAGTATTGATGAACATCGGGAGATAAGGAATCATCCGTTCCTTGGTAGTCAAATTTTAAGACCACTGGAATTTTTGAAGGATGTTATTCCAATTGTTTATCATCATCATGAACGATATGATGGCACAGGTTATCTGGATGGATTAGCCGATGAAAAAATACCATTGTTAGCCAGAATCATTGCTGTGGCAGATACCTTTGATGCAATGACCTCAACACGGGCATTTCGGGAAAGTGTGTCTGATGAGGAAGCAATAGAGGAATTAAAAGACCAATCCGGGAAACAATTTGACCCAAAGGTAGTCGAGGCTTTCCTGAAAATACATCCCATCCTCCGCAAAGACGCCCTTGAAAAAGCAAGACGGGAAAAAGAGAAAAAGAAAAAAGAAGTCAAATCAACCACACCAGTAGGTGAACATAAGATTTGGGAAAGATATGAGTAGACATCTCTTCCCGTAACCGTTCAGGTGGTAATTCACCGCAGAGACGCAGAGGAACAGAGAAGACATGGAAATAAATCAGATAACAGAAAAGATTATTGATGCAATCATTATCCTACATAGGACATCAAAACCAAATTTGTTAATCAATCATGATATGTCGGTCCTCAAAAGCTTGCACTGATGAAAATCCGTGATGGAATTCTGCGTCTGGTAAATAGTTTTTAATTTTTTCTCTGCGTCTCTGTGTCTCTGCGGTGAACGGTTACCGTGGTGAATAGTTACAAATTCGACGCTTTCAGCGTCAATAACCTAAAACCTAATCGCACAGGTCGAAAAATTTCGACCTGTGCGGTTAGATTTTATGCTGCCAATTTGAGTTCTATCTTACCCTCTTCAAACCATCTTTTAGTTTCATTGTTTCTTACCATAGCAGTTATTGAGGCAAGAGTTACTGAACC
>JBFLYA010000212.1 GCA_040757115.1 bacterium
CTACCAATATATCGTTCCTACGGAACTGATTGATTTGTCTATCTATTTCTACCGATATTATGTTCCTAACGGAACGATTATTCTCCTGCCTTATTTATGGGTATTATCCTATGTAGACTTCCAGTTAATAACCGCTATATTTTTCGTAGGGCGACCCTTTAGGGTTGCTTCTTGCTTGCCTTACAATCTTGATGCTTTTACTATTATGGGAAATATCTGTAAATTTCCTTGCGGTGTAAAAAGCGTACCATATCAACGGTATCCCTTTTCATTTTCACACCCAGACGATAATCCCCAACCTTAATTCTAAAATATTCTGTGTAACCCTGTATCTTTTTAACATCCTTCAGCGTAGTCAGTTCTTTAGTTTCTTTGATCTGTTGAATAAGTTTCCAGAGGCGTTTTTTTACGGTAGTCTGATTCTTAATCTTATCAATATCTTGACTAAATTTCTTTGTGTATTTTATCTTCATAGATTATCCTTCCAACTTTGCCAGAATCTCTTTTTCAGAGACATATTCACCTATATCTCCTTCTTCTATTGCCAGACCAAATTTCATATCCAAAATAGCTTCAGATACTGCATCTTCTAACAAATCTTTTCTTTCACTTAACACGCTAATAAAGACCTCTCTAATTACTTTTTTAAGTTCCATTACTGATGTTTGTTGTGTCCTCATTCTGTCACTCCTTTCTCTTATCAATGCGACCTTTTAGGGTTACTTCTTGACTAAGAAACTCATTTTGTTTTATGTCGTGTATTCCATACCAGTCAGCCACAAGCTCAAACACGCCTTTATTTATTTTGAATCCAATATCATAGCCGGGATTTTTTGTTGGAATCATCAAGTCAACCTCTGTGGTCATCCCACCGTATCCCCGTTTCTTGACTCTGTCTTCTACGGGTTGATATCCAAGGTCTTGCAGGGCTTTTAGTAAATGTTCTTTTTGTAACTATTCACCATTCACCATTCACAATTTCTTCCCTAAATTTCCTTAATAATGGTGAATGGTGAATTGTCAATTGTGAATTGTGAATTATCACTCTTCACGGTGTCAAGCAAACCTGGCCCAAGAGTTCGATGCACCGCTATAGCGCATCCAATGACTCTATTCGATAATTCATCAAATTTCACTTCGTGCTCTCCGTACCCTTCGTGGTGAATAGTTACTTCGTTTTTTACAAGTTTTGTTTTGATGCGAGTAAAATGCGACATAGTTTTCTTTACCTCCTCGTATAATATAGTAGTTATTAACGAAAATTTCTCATAGAACAGATATAGCAACAGGGTTGATGGTTGATAGTTTATAGTTGATAGTTTCATAGACTATCAACCATCAACTATCAACTATCAACAATACTAATGTGAACTTTTGGTTAATACTTACTTATAGAAGCCTTCAATAAGGTTATTGCTTTTTTTAGATGTTCAAATTCCTGTAATATCAAGCCTTTTTGCATTTTTTAATACCTCCTGGCAAAAAGCACTTTTATCGTCATAAACAATAATATCAATCTTTTCCTCACATCTTAGAAAAAATCTTGCTTGAATCTTAAGAGATAACTTTAAAGGATTTATCTTTTCTTGAGAAATGAGGAGGATATCTATATCTCCTCCTTTTTTTGTCTCATCAAGCCTTGAACCAAATAGATAAACTGCTCCTTTGAAATCAGTTAAAGCAAACTTTAATGCCTCCTTTTCCTCTTTATCCAGACGCATAATCTTTTCCAACTGATAAGAATTTGTTTTTTGGATATTTTTTGCTTCGCAAGATTTTCGTTTTGCTCGAATTCGAATATTAGATTCACTTTTGCTCATTATGGAGATATTTTACCAAAGATTTTAACTCATGTCAATAGAAATTTGCCTACTGCCTGTGATTCAGACACTGGACATCAGACACAAGACTATAGATTCTATTTATGCAGGAAATTAGTGACATTTGGGAAACCATCCTCAAAACTTCACTCCCTGAATTTTTCCTGAGCCTTACCTATGTCAGTGACAGTATCAGTGTCAGTGTCAGTTAAGGAAATGTTTTCAACACTTCCAACTCCTTCAACACTTTCAACACTTCCAACTCTTCCAACATTCTTCTGCAATTTCTGCCCGCTTTAGTCTGAGGTCTGATGTCTATAGTCTACTGTCTAAATCACAGTTCCAGGTAAAAAAAATACTTGCAATTAATCTTAATTTAAGGTATAATATAAAAATATGTAAGCGTTCAGCATTCAGTTTTTGAAAGATGGCTAAATGCTGACAACTGATGGCTGACCGCTGAACGCTTACCTTTCAGGGGGTTAATAATGATGTTAAAAAATATCATAAGATTAGTTATTGCTATTTATTTAGGTGGGGATTTTTATACTTATGCGGCGGATAAGTTAGAATTAGATGAGTTAACTATAACTTTACCAACGACAACTGTTTCAAGCACATCCTCTCTTCCTTCTACTTCATCTACTCTGTCTTTTGAGGACATTTTTAATCAAACTTCAGAAGGTATCTTGACGCCAGCTCTTAAAGAGATAGTCCCGCCTACTTCTATTAAAGATTTAACGGTTGTCCATAAAAGACAGGATTCTATTTCCTTAACCTGGACTACTCCAGGAGGAAGTGTGACGACCTATGATATTCGCTATTCCCTTGTTCCAATTACAGATGAGAATTGGGATGATACTATCCAGGTAGAAAAAGAGCCAAAACCAGGGAGTTCAGGAACCCTTGAGCGATGGACGATAGGAAATTTATCTCCTCAAACTACCTACTACTTTGCGATTAAAACCTCAGATGAAACATCAAATTGGTCTCCATTATCCAAAATAGCAAACTGCACAACCTTTAAATTAGAAGATACGGATATTCCTCAGACAATAAAATTTATAGTTGGCTGTGAATATGCGATGGGAGATATTAGGGTCAGACCGGGGGAGATATTAGGGTCAGACCGTGAATGTGGAATGCACAATAATTCGGTGAGGCAGAGGAAAAGGAAAAGACAGCGAATCAGAGCTTTTGTCTAACCCTGCGTTGCAGTTGACGGCGGGGGACTGTGCCGTGGTCAGAGTTTTGTGGTCTCTCAAAGTTTTATCTTGCTATCAAACTTTTGTGGTAATCCTCCCCGCCGCACCTGAACTTTATCGTTAGGCAATCCATTTGTTTCCTATATATAAAGAAAATAAACTTTTGAGGGATTTTTAATGGTAAAAAGGATAATAATAAGTATAATAATAATTATAGTAATAGGCTGTGGTAGGACTCAAGAGATAAAGACTAAAGAACTTATTAAAAAGTTCAATGGAATGAGTTTTCAATTGAGTATTCCACAGAGGACTTATTATAGGGATATTAAAGATAAACCCTCAATAGAGTTTAATCTTGACATCGTCAGTGACAATATCGCCATTAGACTATTTGAAGGAGAAGATACAAATGGTCGATTAATTACTGATGCAGTCGTTATTCTACGAATAACCGTGGAAGGAATTAAAGGATACAATGAGGAAATATTAGTTTGTCGTGATGGAATCTATAAAGCCCACCCCCCATGGTTAAGTGGTAGTATGACGCAAAATCTTGAAATACTCGTTCAATACAAAGGAAAACAAACTTCTGTGATGAAAGCCAAAGTTCTACTTGTAAAGGGATAAAAATTAAATAGGAGTAAAAATGAAAAATGACGAAGCAAAAAGTCTCATCGGGTGCTGTGGAATATATTGCGGGTTATGCAACAAGTACCAATCAAAAGCACCAAGCAGATGTATTGGTTGCAAATTGGGTGAACAACATTCATGGTGCAATATTTGGAACTGCTGTGTAACGAAGCGTGGATTTGAGACTTGTACCGAATGTAGTGAAATATTTAGTTGTGAAATTTTCCAAAGAAGAAAAGTTACAGAATGGATTCCAGCCGCTGATAATTTACGCCAAATTAAAGAAGTCGGTTTAGAACATTGGTTACAAGAACAAAAAGAAAGACAAAGATTAGTAGAAGAGTTACTACAGAATTATAATGAAGGCCGATCAATGAATTTTTACTGTAAAGTCTGTGAAAGGATGTCGCTTGAGTTGATTAACAAGGCAATAAAAGAAGCGAAAGAAAAACTTGTAAGAGAAAAAGTAGATAAATCTGATATAAAATCAAAAGCAAAAGTTTTGAAAGGAATAATGAAAGATTTGGCACTAAAGGCTAATGTTAGTTTGAATTGAAAGATTATTTTGTTGTCTAACAACTCGCTGCAGCCGACCTCGCTTTGCTCGGCGGCTGAGCTTGGTCGTTAGACAGGCCGGGCAGACAAGAAGGAGTAAGGAGGAGTTATTCCTGGTGGAAGTTTCGGTGAGAATATTTGCTCCTTTAGTGGTCTATACCATGCCTACGAGATTGATGCTTTCTTGAAAGAGTTGCTTATCCATTAGAAGCAACAGGGGGAAGCTAAGAAAGTCTACTGAAAGGTGATAGTTAGGTAAGATAGAGGAAGCAAGAAGAAACAGACGGCGAAGTGCAGCTTTTTCTAACCATTCGCTGCACCTGACTGCGGGGGCTGTGCCGTAATTAGAGTTTTGTGGTATCTCAAGCTTTTATCTTGTTTACAAAGTTTGGTGGTAATCCGCCCCGCAGCAGGTGAGCTCTATCGTTAGACTAAAAGAGATTAAACCACGAAGGACACGAAATAAAATTTGATGAAATATCTAATAAAGTTAGCAAATATTAAATATGCTATTATATAATCATAAGGGATTAGGAATTAAATCCCCCTTTCAATTGTAGATAGGAATCAAAAAAAAGAGATATCGCTATATCTTATTGAAAATCAGATGGTTGTGCTAAATTTTTGCCTTTAAATAGAGGGGAAGTTCCGTTAAAAAGTGGGGGTGAAAGAAAGGTTCGAGGTGTGTGAAGGCTAATAAACCTGTGCTGGTCCTGAACTTGATTCAGGATAGGTTAGGAATCAACCCTCAATTTTATCCGAAAGCGTTGTTTTTATAGATAGCAGGTGAGATTTAGCGTGCTTTTTTTGTGCCTGATTAGAAAGTCTGATGGGCTAAGTTTATCCTTATTCACCATCCCATAAAAAGGTGCGAAATAGAAGAAATTTATCGAATAATTACAAAAATATTATTCGTTTATATATCGGTGGAAGTGAGTTGATTTTTAAAGAATCAAATAATCTTTGAGAAAGGAGGACAAAGAGATGTTATTTTTATCAAGGAAGACAAATAGGTTATTGGTGATAAGCGTGTTGGCTGTAGTGTTTTTAAGTTGTGGTTTGATGAGGGAAACGGCTGCCTATACTTTATTTAGTGACGATTTCGAATCAGGCTTGGATTTAGCAACAAAATGGAAAACAGAAACCATTGCAGGTGCGACTTGGGTATTAGCAGGAGATGCGAGCAATAAATTTATTACCGCTCAACCACACATGGGAGCTGGGGATCGACATCTGGACATCGTTACCCAAAAAAACGATTTTTCAGACTTCACCTTCAACTGGAGTATGCAATTTAAGAACCAGGGTTGGCATGTAGACATCCGGCACGTATGCTTTCGCTGTGGCGATCTTTCTCCTATAGAGGCTCATTCCGGCTATTATCTTATCATTCAAGCCCAGAATGTTTTTACTAATCATTCTCACATCAGACTTATGAATTACCGACAAACAGGTCCCAATTACAATTTAGTCAGTATGGATCTTGGGCCAAATTATTTTGAGCTCTCAAAGTGGTATAACTTTGAGTTGGAAGCAATAGGGAATAGTTTCAATCTAAAAACATGGGAGCAAGGGAGTCCCTATCCGAATAATTGGCTATTCACGGCTGTGGATACAAGCAGTACCCCATTTAATAGTGGTAGAATTGGATTTGGCGATTATTGGGGAGGAATTACCTATGTAGACAATGTAAGAGTAGATTCTCCGATTCCTGAGCCAGCAACGGTATTACTATTCACTTGTGCAATAGTAGGTTTGGGAGTTTGGAGAAGAAAAATTCGTGTCGAACCCAAGTTCATGATCTAAAAAATAAGTTGTGTGTTATCAATAAGTTACAGATTAGGGGGAGATGAGGGTCAACCTTGAGTGAGTGTTGACAAGAGGTATAGATTTAGGTATGAGTTATTTCTTTGGATAACAAGGAGTTAGAGACACAAGATAAAGAAGCAACTTTGAGGTCAATTAAAAAAAATTAAAGGAGATATGAGGGTCAGACCGTGAATGTGGAATGCACAATAATTCGGTGAGGCAGAGGAAAAGGAAAAGACAGCGAATCAAAGCTTTTGTCTAACCCTGCGTTGCAGTTGACGGCGGGGGACTGTGCCGTGGTCAGAGTTTTGTGGTCTCTCAAAGTTTTATCTTGCTATTAAACTTTTGTGGTAATTCTCCCCGCCGCACCTGAACTTTATCGTTAGGTGTATAACTGACATACGAGGAGAGGGTAAATTATACAATGCCAACAATTAAAAATATCCCAGGTCCTTATCGGTTTTTCTTTTATAGCTTCGATTG
>JBFLYA010000213.1 GCA_040757115.1 bacterium
TTGTTTTCCACAATCAATTTCTACCTATTTCTATAAATTTCAATCTATTTCTATTATCTTATCTCCATATCACTCTTATCTCCTTATCCCCTTTCTTACACTTTTGATATATAGCTTGAACGGTTACGATTTTTAAGACTTTTTATTGCCTCAACAGGGTCTTGAGCACCATAGACAAAAGAGCCTGCGACTAAAACATTTGCCCCTCGTTTGACGACTTCAGCCCCGGTCTCAAGGTTTATTCCGCCATCTACCTCAAGGTCTAAATTAAGTTTTTTTTGAGTTATAATCTTGTTTAATTGCTCTATCTTGGGCAAAACATCATTGATAAATCCCTGTCCACTAAAGCCTGGATTAACGGTCATCACCAGGGCAACATCTATCTCTTTTAGAACAGGATAAATTTTATCCAGTGGGGTTGGCGGATTGATAGATACACCGGCTTTTACTCCCCTATCCTTTATCTTCTGAATATTTAACATCAGGTCATCTGTAACTTCGGCATGAAAGGTGATTAAATCCGCACCAGCATCAATAAACTTATCAATAAATTTATCCGGATTAGTAATCATCAGATGAACATCAAAGAAAAGATTACTCTTTTTGCGAAGATTTGCGACGGCATCTGGTCCAAAGGTAAGATTATCGACAAAATGTCCATCCATAATGTCCCAATGTAACCAATCGGCAACATCTTCTATTTTTTCTACCTCGCTGGCTAATTGACTGATGTCAGCTGATAATATTGAAGGTGCTATCTTTATCATCTTAATCAAAATCATACCATAATTTAATGTTTTTGTCAACCTTTTTGCTAAAATTAAAACGAAAGGAAAAACGAAAAAGTTTATAAGAATTAAAAATAACTCTTGACAAATCCCTCTGGATGTAGTATAATATAATTAGAGGTTTCAAGAGCAATAAAAACGAAACTAAAAACGAAAGATAAATTGAAAGGAGTAAGTAAGATGACACACCAGGTTACTTCAACAAAACCAGAAGCTTTGACGATAAAAATTACTGAAGATGGGCTAAAGGCTTTTATGACTATTAATTCCAACAATTGCCATCAGCTATCTTTAGACTTAAATTCCATTCTGCAAAGATTAAATAAACAAGGGATAAAGTTTGGGATAAAAGACCTGGTGATTAAAACTATACTACAAGATAAAATCTATAATCGCTCGATATTAGTTGCCGAAGGAATCCCACCGCAAGCAGGTAAAGATGCCAGCATTGAATATAAATTTAACAAAAAAGATAAACCAGGGTTATTGGAGGACATAGAAGGAAAAGTGGATTTTCGTGAATTAAGATTAATTGATATTGTGCATACAAATGATGTGCTTGCCTCTAAAATCCTTCCTACTCAAGGAACTCCTGGCAAAAAAGTTACAGGTGAACAAATACCTGTTAAAAAAGGAGAGGATATTAATATCCCGGTTGGTGAAAATACCTGCCTTTCCCATGACAAATTAACACTTTTTTCATCAGCGGATGGTTATGTATTCTGGGAAGATAGTAGAATTGGTGTCAAGACAACTTATGAAATCCTATCTGATGTTGATATGAATGTCGGAAATATCAATTTTATAGGTCCGGTTAAGGTCAAAGGAGATGTAAAAGAAGGTTTTTTTGTTAAGGCTAAAGGAGATGTTGAAATTGGCGGCGTGGTAGAAAACGCAACCGTAATCTCTGAAGGAAATATTACGGTTATGCAAGGAATCATTGGCAGTAAATCTAAAATCGTGTGCGATGGTGATTTAAAATGCAAATTTATCCAGAATGCTAATATTGAGGTTAAAGGTAATATCATTGTTCATGATGCTATTTTACATAGCGATGTCCATGCGGGAAAAGGTGTTTTTGTCTTAGGTGGAAAAAAAGGGGCGATTATTGGTGGGAGAATCTCGGCTAAAGAAGAAGTAAATGCTAAAAATATTGGCTCTATCTCCGAGGTTACTACTGAAATCGAAGTCGGTGTTGACCCTCAAATTAGACAAGAAATAGATGCATTAGAAGAAAGTTTAACTACGGAAAAAACTCAATTACACCAGGAAAGGTTAAATTACAAAACATTACTTGCTCAAAATAAAACAGAGTTAGCCGAACAATCATTATCTAAACAAAAGGAATTAGAAGAGGTTATTAAAATGATGCATCATCACTTATATGAATTCAAAAAACATGTCCGTGCTAACTATAAAGGTAAGGTATCTGCCTTTGATACACTTTGGCCAGGTGTAAAACTTACTATTGGCAATGCTACAGTTCCACTAAAAATTGATTATCGGTATGTCACCTTTTATAATAGCGTCGGCCATATTGAACAGACTGGATATGAAAAACCAAAAATTAAAGTAGAAACACCTACGATTACTTATTGGGAAAGAGAAATTGATAAGGTAAAATGAAGGTTGGGATAAAGTGGCTCACACAGAAGACCTTCGGATAAAAATATCCCAGAACGCAGAAGATAGAAAGTATGGGTAAATTACAAAAAAGTCTTCACACATATAAAAGGGTACTGAGATGGAAAAATCATCATCTGAAACAAGACGATATGTTATTTTAAAAGAGATTTATAAAAAAAGGGTTGTCTCTAACGATGATTTAATGGATAAATTTGGAGTTTCGTTAGTAACAATTAGAAAGGATTTAGATGAACTTAAATCACTGGGATTGGTAAATAGGACATTTGGTGGGGCAGTCCCTATCATGGCAAAGGTAAATGAAGATAATTTGGAAGGTTCTATTGAAGACCGCTCGGAGATAATTGCCATTAGTAAATATATTGTCGATAAAAAAGTTATAAAAGATGGTGATATTCTATTTATGGATGGTGGAATAATTATTAATATGCTGGCAAAAAGATTATCTGATAAAAAACCAGGACACATCACTGTCATTACAAATGCCGTCAATGTCGCCAATGAACTTGCCTCTAAATCAAATGTTATTCTCACCGGCGGTGACCTGAAAGACACCCAGGGAGTTCTCTCAGGAAATTTATCTACCCAAACAATTGACCAATATTCAGTTGATGTAGCATTTATAGATGTTGATGGCATATCGTTTAATAGCGGATTATGGGCTAAAGATGAAGTTGAGGCTCAGGTTAAAAAGCGAATGATTAAAGGAGCAAAGCAGGTAATAATTATGATCAAACATTCAAAATTAGGTCACGAGGTAGGTCAAGTGTTTGCAGAATTTTATCTTGAAGAAGGAAATAATCTGAAACTTATGCTCCCGGATTTAAAAGATGAAAAAACAGTGAGATTAGATTTTGTTGATCTACCATCTGATTATAAATCATTAGAAAATGACCCTGTTCAAAAGTGGCTTGAAAAGAATTTAAAGGAAAAAGGTATAACCGAACCAATCTGGGTCAAAGAAAAAGCAGGTGGTAGGTTTGAAATTATTGATGGTAAAAGAAGGTATTTGGCGGCTAAATCACTTGCAGATGAAGGCTCAAGCACCTTTTCTTCCATCCCCATAAAATTTGAAAAAGAATCTTGTGTCAAGCGTGATTTCCAGATTATCACCTCGTCAAAATACCTCAAGCAAGATGTGGCAAAGAAACACTTTTTAGCAGAAAAGAGAAAATTCGAAGAGATAGCCCCAAATACCTTCATTGATATTGCCGATTGAGTAACTGTTCACCGCAGAGACACAGAGAAAAAATTAAAAACTATTTGTAACTATTCACCACGAAGAGCACGAAGGGCAGGGAGATGTTACAGAACAAATCTCTTCATGCCTTCTTTCAATCTTTCCACATTGAAATTTATAGCACTTATTAATCGAAACTTAACATAGAACAGATAGAAATTTGACTATCAATTGAATGAATGTAGAATATCGAATAATGAATTTAGAATAATGAAGTTTTAGTATTACTTCTACATTCTACATTCAATATTCAATATTTTTCATTTTATGGAAACTTTTGATTAATAACTACTATATCCCTGAAAGATCAGCTGGTAGGCTGGAGGGCAATGCCTCCAACCCCCAATCATCGCCAAATTTGTTAGACAACATAACAAATTCTTTTAAACCATACGTCTTTCTCGTAGTTAGCGACCCCGTATAGTTGCTCTATGGTAGAGAGAAGTTACTATTTATACACAAGCCCTCTTAAACTTTTCCTCCTGGATAGTCTCCGAATTGTCCATTTATCAACCGTGTTTCCCCAGTTTACCCCTTCTGATACGGCAGAGGTTACCGCTTTTGTTCAGATTATCAGTGGTTATACCTGCTGAGCGTATTAAATGGACATCTTTGGCTATCTCCTATACGGTTATGTCCCTTCATCCTGATTTTCTCAAGATTACTATGAACAATGCTGACGACTCTAAAAATGGGTAACCGTTCAGGCTATATATCAAAAGTGTAAGAAAGAGGATAAGGGCGATATGGAGATAAGATAATAGAAATAGATTGAAATTTATAGAAATAGGTAGAAATTGATTGTGGGAAACAACAAATTTCCATAAATTTCTATTAGTTTCTACTAATTTCAATTTTTTTAATAATATCTCCCTATCTCCTTAATCTCCACATCTCCTTTTGTTACCCCACCTGAACGCTTACAAAAATGGACATTTGAGAGCTAAACATCCATCACTACCTCATAAAGATTGGATTTCGGATTTCCCTTATACTAATCCCTTAGTCTTAATTAAAAGACAAGATGTGAGTCCTCCTTTGGTCATATGGATTACCCATTTTCCTTCCGTGATGTATGTTTAAACGCATTACCCAGAGATGCTTTAACCTAACCTATTTATTCATCTCCGACAAGGACATTGCCAGTGCTTCGCTGAGAAAGGGCAGTTGGCACGAGTTAATACGCCATAATCATACACCCCAATAGGTCATCTGTAATTCGTCACTCCATCATATCACCTCACGATGATACCCTGTCTTTCTGTAGATACGGATTGCTCCTTTATCTACATAATTACAAACTTCTATACAAGGATTAGGCTTGCATAGGTGGTTTTCCCAACCACTCTGGTATCCCATACTTCAAAGCACACCAAATCTCAAAACGCAAAACGCAAAACTACAACGCAAAGCTCAAAACTATTTTTATTATGGACTTTCGCCGGTTTTCAAAGAATCCTATATTTTTTGACCTCCGTTCAGAATGGCACTGAATTAGTTTTAAGGTTTTGAGTTTCAGCTTTGAGTTTTGACATTTGAGTTTTGAGTTGATTTTTGCAAAAATTGCTTACCAAAGAATCACAAATTGTCACCCTAATATAGTATAGGATTGTATGGAGACTATCGTGTCAATTGAGCGAACGCCTTAAGATGAGTGATTATCGGAAAGCCGTGTAAGGGAAAACCTTCGGGTCACCCACGAAGTGGGTCGGGTTTGATGCGGGGGTGTTGGAGAAGTGCTATAGTGAACCTAAAACAGGCATCGTTGGAAACGATTGAGGCAACCAAAGGAACACCTACGGTAACTCGCCAGTGCTCTACTCTACTAAAAAAGGGGTGAAGTTGGGCTAAAAGTAGGATTTACATCTTCTTTTCCCACTTCAGAATCTCTCTTAGAACTCTGACGAGTAAATCAATATGTTGTGGATTTATTCTTTCTATTAGTCCTATAATCTCAAAGGTAGAAGATTCTTCTTTACTTACAACTTCTTGGGCAGAAGGAAGAGATAAAAGATCTGTTATCGTCATTCCTAAAACAGAAGCAATTTTGTTAAGAACTGTAATGGTAGGATTTACTTCTCCTCTTTCTATTCTCCCAATATATGTTGGATGTAAACCAGCTCTTTCTGCCAATCTTTCTTGAGATAACCTCATTTCATTCCTTAATCTTTGTATTCTACTTCCTATCTTGATTAACAATTCATTCATTATAATCTATAGCCCTCCATTCTTATTTTACTGTGAATATTAAAATGGATTTTTAACTTATTTTTTACGGATAACAACAATTTCCAAATGAAGATAGATCAATTAAGAATTGGCAGTTGACAGAGACAAGATATTATGATATTTTACAAAATAAATAGAAGAAGTGAGATTTGATATGCCCAAAGAAAATAGAGCATGAGGGGATGTCTACTTCGGGTAAATGGAATATTTGTTCATCTTATAGCGGTTATTAACTGGAAGTTTACATAGGATAATACCCATAAATAAGGCATGAGAATAATCGTTCCGTTAGGAACATAATATCGGTAGGAATAGATAGACAAATCAATCAGTTCCGTAGGAACGATATATTGGTAGAAAATTTATGGAAAGCCATTTACCGATATATTGTCCCTATGGGACATTATTTGTATTTCTAAGTAAAGTTTTGAATAATAACTGCTATAATTTTACATTTTGATGTTTGATTTTTAATTTATTTTATGGTATTCCAGAAAAGTGGAAGTTAATTTTGCAAAAACCATAAGCCTCGCACTACAAATCTTTTTATTATTCGTGTTCATTCGTGGTT
>JBFLYA010000214.1 GCA_040757115.1 bacterium
GTTTTCCACAATCAATTTCTACCTATTTCTATAAATTTCAATCTATTTCTATTATCTTATCTCCATATCACTCTTATCTCCTTATCCCCTTTCTTACACTTTTGATATATAGCCTGAACGGTTACACAGATTTGATGGAAATTTATAAAAATTGGAGATAAATAATGTTGCGGGGTGCAATTGCATTATTTTGTTTAATGGTTATTTTGGGGTTAATATTAGTTAATAGTAATTGGTTTTGGGATACAATTGCCCCGGTTTATTATGAAGACATAGTTTATAAATATGCCGAAAAGTATGACATCGACCCTTTTTTAGCTATGGCTATTATCAAAGCTGAATCAAGTTTTTATTCTGGAGCACAATCGCCAAAAGGGGCAATTGGTCTGATGCAAATAATGCCGGCAACGGGTAAAGAAATTGCCTCTAAATTAAACTTAAGACCATTTGCGGTTTGCGACCTATACGACCCGGAGATAAATATTCAAATTGGATTATATTATTTCGTCAAATTACAAAATAAGTTTAATGGAGATATATATTTAACTTTAGCCGCATACAATGGTGGAGCAGAAAATGTAAAAAAATGGCTATCTGAAAAGAAAATGGGAACGATAAAGTCAAAAGCGGACATTAAAAATATACCATTTAAGGAAACACGAGAATTTGTCCATGATGTTATCTGGAATTACCTGTGGTTTAAAAATATTCATAAAATCAGGAAGGTTTTACAAATCAAAATATAACTTATTTCGTAACCGTTCAGGCTATATATCAAAAGTGTAAGAAAGGGGATAAGGAGATAAGAGTGATATGGAGATAAGATAATAGAAATAGATTGAAATTTATAGAAATAGGTAGAAATTGATTGTGGAAAACAACAAATTTCCATAAATTTCTATTAGTTTCTATTAATTTCAATTTTTTTAATAATATCTCCCTATCTCCTTAATCTCCACATCTCCTTTTGTTACACCACCTGAACGCTTACCTTATTTCAAGAATAAAAAAATGACATTAGCCAATAAAATTACTATTTTAAGAATCTTATTAATTCCGGTTCTTGTTATCTTTTTAGTCTATGGTTACCGAAAAAATCTACTACTTTTTCGCCATATCGCCCTGGGTATTTTTATCCTTTCAATGATAACAGATGCCTTAGACGGAATGGTTGCCCGTGCATTTAAACAAAAAACTAATCTTGGAAGTTTATTAGACCCGCTGGCAGATAAATTACTTCTGGTAACTACCTTTGGAGTTATAGGATATATTGGAAAAATCTCATTGGGAATAGTAATCCTGGTGATAAGTCGAGAAGTGATTATGACATTAGGGTGGATTATTCTTCATATATTTAGTCCTAATACGATTACGATTAAGCCAAGCATCCTGGGAAAGATAACAACTGCCCTTCAAATGTTGACAATTATTTGTTGTCTGATAGAAATTCAATATCCAATTATTATTCGCTGGACGCTTATTACCACTATGGTAATTTTTACTATCGTCTCCACACTTCATTATATCTTTGTTGGTAGTCAGATGCTTAATGAAGAAGGAAAGGGAAAGAATAAAGGAGATTAACCACGAAGGCACGAAGATACAAAGGAGAATGAAAATAAAGGCTGAAGGAAACAGCGTTCAAAACTTCAGCCTATATCCTTCAGCCTTCAGCCTATTTTCAGGAGAAACGCTCATGCCCACAGGGAGTGGGCACAAAGGAGGATGAAAATCGGGCATAGAGATTAGAGATTAGCAAGAGTGCAGGTTCTAATTCACTAATTCTCTAATCTCTAATTAACTATTTTCAGGAGAAAAATGGAAAATAAACCACGAAAAAAAAGATACTTTTTAGGTGAAATGTTAATAGAGTCAAAGATAATTACCCAAAAACAACTGGATGAAGCAATAGAACTACAATTGAAAACAGGTGAGAGAATTGGTAATATCTTAAGAAATTTAGGTTATATAACCGAAAATGACCTTTTAGAAACATTAAGTCAACAATTGGGTATTCCTCGAATTAATTTTAGCGATATAGGAGAAATCCCGAGTGAAGTATTAAAATTAATTCCAGAATTTATCATTAGAAGACATAATTTAATTCCTATTTCACTTGCAGACCATAATTTAACCATAGCTATGTCTGACCCACTGGATATATTTGCCATAGATGATGTAGCGTTATTTATAGGTGACTATCGCATAACTCCAGTAATTGTCTCTGAGGATGACATAAGAAAAACTATCGATAAATATTATGGCGGAGAGATAACTTTTGAGAAAACAATAGAGAAAATAGAAGTAAAATCCACTGAGGTTGAAGAGGAAGTAATGGATGTCAGTAAAGTTACCTCTGCGGCTGAAGAAGCTCCATTAGTTAATCTGGTCAATCGTATTATTTCAAATGCGATTCAAACCGGGGCATCAGATATTCATATTGAGCCCTATGAGTATAAACTTCGCGTTCGACAAAGAATTGATGGGATTTTATATGAACTTTCTGCTCCACCTAAAAAATTACTTCTACCTATTATCTCTCGTATAAAAATTATGTCCAAGGCTGATATTACTGAACATAGACGACCACAAGATAGTCGAGCAAAGGTTATTGTTGGAAATCGAGAGGTAGATATGCGAATATCTTTTATTCCGACTATTTTTGGCGAAAGGGTTGCGATTAGAATTTTAGACCCCAAAAGTCTATATTTAGATTTATCTAAACTTGGTTTTGATGAAGAGTCACTTGCAATTTATCAAAAATATATTAAATCTCCTTATGGAATAGTTCTGGTGACAGGTCCAACTGGAAGTGGTAAGACAACAACACTCTATTCAACATTAGCCACACTTAATTCCGTAGAAAAGAATATTATGACCATAGAAGACCCGGTGGAATATGTTCTTCCGGGTATAAATCAGGAGCAGGTAAGACCAGACCTTGATGTTACCTTTGCCAGTGGTCTAAGGTCTTTTTTGAGGCAAGATCCGGATATTATTATGGTGGGTGAAATACGAGATAAGGAAACAGCAGAAACCGCAGTTCATGCCGCATTAACCGGTCATTTAGTCTTAAGCACACTCCATACAAATGATGCGGTAAGTGCGATACCAAGATTGATTTCAATGGACATCGTGCCTTTTCTGGTTTCTTCTTCTTTAATTATGATAATTGCCCAGAGACTATTACGAGTTTTATGTCATAAATGTAAAACACCTTATCAAATGCCAGGTTCCATACTTACAGAAATGGGATTAAAAGTAGAAGATGGAAATAAGGAAATAACTCTATATCATGGCAAAGGCTGTCCTGCTTGTTTCGATACCGGCTATCGTGGTCGAATTGGGATATTTGAAGTCTTACCCATAGATGAACACATTAGAAATTTAATCTTTAAATCCGCCTCTATTATTGAAATTAAAGAATATGCCTGTAAGATAGGAATGAAACCGTTAAAGGAAGTAGGTTTTAGTCGAGTCTTAGATGGCACGACCAGTTTAGAAGAATATTTAAGGGTGATTTAGGAATTAGATGTCAAAAGACAAAAGAGAAATATCCGCAGAGGAGATTAACACTAAACTAATAAAATGATTCATGGTATTGGAATTGACATTATTGAAATTAAAAGAATAAAAAAAACCAAAGAACGATTTGGTAACATATTCTTAACTAAAGTTTTTACTGAATCAGAGATTCGGTATTGCCAGACACATCCTAAAACAGAAGACCAACATTTTGCCGGGCGATTTGCGGCTAAAGAGGCAGTGTTAAAGGCATTTGGACTCCGATGGCCTTTTATCTCACTTAAAGATATTGAGATAATCCCTGATGTGATTACAGGTGCTCCGGAGGTGATTTTATACGGAAATATACTTGGCAAGGCAAATAGACTAAAAATATCATCTATCCTTCTCTCTATCTCTCATACGAAAGAATACGCCATTGCCCAAGCAATATGTAATGTTGGAGATAAATTATGAAAGTCGTATCTAAACAACAAATGCAAGAAATTGATAAAAGAGCCAGTCTTGAATTCAATATCCCGGGTATTGTTCTTATGGAAAATGCTGGACTTGTATCTTCTTTAATTTTAGAGGAGGATTTTCCGGATTTAAAAAACTCTAAAATTGCCATCTTTGTCGGTGGAGGTAATAATGGCGGCGATGGATTGGTTGTTGCCAGACATCTGTTTAATCAAGCGATGGATGTCCAGGTGTATTTGTTAAGAGAACAGGCTCAGATTAAAGGCGATGCCTTGATTAATTTAAACATAGCAAAATCAATCGGTATTCCCATCAAGGAAATAAATGAATTAGAAAAAGAAAAAACTAACATCCTTCAAGCAGATATTATTATTGATGCAATACTGGGCACTGGCATCTCAGGAGAGATAGAAGGTTTTTTAGCAGAGGTCATTAATTTTTTAAATGAAACTCAGAAACCAGTTATTGCCCTTGACATTCCATCTGGATTAGATGCAGATACAGGTTTTCCTCTGGGATGTAGTATCCGTGCAAATTCTACTTTTACCTTCGGATTACCAAAGATTGGATTATTACTTTATCCTGGAGCAGAATTAGTCGGAGAGTTGTCTGTTATTGATATAAGTCTTCCTGAACAACTCCTGAATGATAAGGAGATTAAAGTAAATTTATTATTAGAGGAGGATATTTTTCCGTTATTGCCACAACGGGCTGAAGATAGCCATAAAGGTTCTTGTGGTAAAGTCATAGTTATTGCTGGCTCGGTGGGTATGACGGGTGCGGCAACAATGACCGCTCAATCTTCCCTGTTGATGGGTGCAGGATTAGTCATATTAGGTATTCCCAAAAGCCTGAACCTAATTATTGAGATGAAACTTACGGAAGTGATAACGGTACCTTTACCTGAGACTGATGACCAGATACTGAGTCTGAATAGTTATGATAAAATTATGGAATTAATAAAAGATGCCTCTTGTCTCGCCATAGGGCCTGGTCTGGGAAGAAATAATGAGGTTGTAAATTTAATTAAAAAGTTAATTCCAAAGATAAATATTCCAGTGGTTATAGACGCAGACGGATTATTTGCCTTAGTAAATAATTTACACATATTAAAGAATAAAACCTCACCGGTAGTCATTACTCCTCATCCGGGAGAAATGGCGCGTCTTTTAGGAATAGGTATCGATGAGGTAAAAAGAAATACATTAACTCTCGCTCGAGAATTTGCCCAAAAATACCAATTAGTGGTTGTGCTAAAAGGTGCGAGAACAATAGTTGCTGACCCAGAAGGTAATATCTTTATCAATCCCACAGGCAATGAAGGTATGGCAACGGCTGGTTGTGGAGATGTATTAACCGGAATGATAGCTGGATTATTAGCTCAAAAGGTATTGGCATTAAATGCGGCTAAATTAGGTGTTTTCCTGCATGGCCTGGCTGGAGATTTAGTTTTAGAAGAAAAAGGGATGTATAGTTTAGTAGCATCTGACTTGATTCTTAAAATTCCAAAAGCGATTAAACGAGTAGACAATAGATAGGAAACAATAGTCAAATGTAATTTTGACTACTAACTACTGACTACTGACTACTGACTACTATAAGGGGGGCGTAGCTCAGTTGGGAGAGCGTCGGCTTCGCATGTCGAAGGTCAGGGGTTCAAATCCCCTCGCCTCCACCAATAAAATAGAATGATGGAGTAAAGGAGAATATTTGATAACTATGCCTCCAGAAATTGGAAGTATCGTTGAGGGAAAAATTACAAAAATAACGAATTTTGGGGCATTTGTCCAACTTACGGATGGAAATCAAGGGTTAATTCATATCTCTCAAATCGCAAATCAATTTGTTAAAGATATTTCCGAGCATCTGAAGATAAACGATGTTGTTAAAGTTAAGATTCTGGCAATGAATAAAAAAGGTTGTTTTGACCTATCTCTAAAAGATGCACAGGATGACCCTGAAAGTCCAAAGAAAAAAACTGACTTATTTGAAGAAAAATTAGCCCGGTTTTTAAAAAGTAGTGATGAAAGATTATCAGATTTAAGACGCAATATGGAAGCAAAACGAGGTGGCGGTGGAAGAATTAAATATTGAAAGTAACTATTCAGCCACTGATTAACACGGATTAGCACGGAATTGGTTTTCAAGTTAATAGGACGCAGATTTGCGCAGATTATCAGGATAATAAAAAAAATCGGTAACCGTTCAGGTGGTAATTTACCGCAGAGACGCAGAGAAACAGAGAGGAAAATATTTGTTTTTTTCGTGTTTTTCGGTGTTTAAAAAGGCTTAAAAACAGTTAGTCGAAAGTCCGTATTACTCGATGTTCAAGTTTTTGGATAGGACTCAATATGATAGAAGTTTTTGGCACGAATTAGCTAAATAAAGAAAGGTCTTTTGCCGATAGTAGAAATAGTGTGAAGACACGAAATTTACTATT
>JBFLYA010000215.1 GCA_040757115.1 bacterium
AGAGTCATTGGATGCGCTATAGCGGTGCATCGAACTCTTGGACCAGGTTTGCTTGACACCGTGAAGAGTGATAATTCACAATTCACAATTGACAATTCACCATTCACCATTATTAAGGAAATTTAGGAAAGAAATTGTGAATGGTGAATTGTGAATGGTGAATAGTTACCTCTGCGAACTCTTGCGTCTCTGCGGTAAAGGACTACCTGAACGGTTACCGTTCTTAATAAAATAATATGCGAAAGATTTGTGTGGTTACAGGTTCAAGAGCAGAATATGGCTTACTTTCCCCGGTGATGCAGGCTATTCAACAACATCCGGAATTAAAGCTTTGTGTTGTGGCTTGCGGCATGCATCTTCTGGAAAAATTTGGGCTTACTGTAAAGGAAATAGAAAAAGACGGATTTACCATTTCAGAAAAGGTATTTATTCCAGAGCAAGAGGATATTTCAGTCGCATTCGGACAGACAGTAATTGGCATTTCCTATGCAATTGACCGGATTAATCCTGATTTTATATTAGTTCTGGGAGATAGATTTGACGCATTAGCCGGGGCGATAGCCGGGGCAAATAAAAATATCCCGGTTGCCCATATCCATGGTGGAGACAAAACAACAAGCGGACATATCGACGAATCGATACGGTTTGCGATAACTAAATTTGCTCATTTACATTTTGCCGCAACTTCACAAAGTAAAACCCGTCTAATTCAATCAGGAGAAGAGCCCTTTAGAATTTATCAAGTTGGTTCCCCAGCAATTGATGTTATCCTTTCTAAAAAAGCAACATCTTCATCCCAAACGGCAAAATTTCTTAATCTTACTATGAATAAACCAATCTTAGTCGTTTTACAGCATCCGGTTAATGTGGAAAAAGATGACTCGGCAAATCAGATAAACCAGACACTACTTGCGGTTAAAAAATTAAAGTATCAAACAATTATTATCTATCCTAATTCTGATTCAGGCTCTTGCGAGATGATTAAAAAAATAGAAGAATATAGAAAACTACCTCATATCCAGATTTATAAAAATATAGACCACACCCTTTACTTAGGATTATTGAGATTAGCCTCAGTTTTAATTGGCAACTCAAGTAGTGGAATAATCGAAGCCCCTTGCTTTAAACTTCCGGTAGTCAATGTCGGCACAAGAAATAAAGGTAGAGAACATGCAGAAAATGTTATATTTGTTGATTATGACAAACACAAAATTATAGACGGAATTAAAAAGGCTTTATTTGATAAAGAATTCAAGAAAATAGTAAATAATTGTACCAATCCTTATGGTGATGGAAAATCATCCTCACGAATTGTGGAAATATTAGCCACCATTTCTCTCGACCGCAAATTACTAACAAAACAAATTATATATTGATTTTACATTTTATTATGTATCTCCATCCAATAAGTTACCAAATTTTTCATTTGCCTACAAAATTTCAATTGACATTTATACCATTATCCTATATACTTTTGAAAGAGAGACAATATGAGTTTAAAAAAAATCAAGCATAAAGTCCTAAAGATAATCTTTGACGGTTATGGGTTTGACCCTGTAAAGGAAGAGAATATTTTAAAAACCGTCTGGAAAGAATTACCTGATGTTATAAAGCAAAAGTTTATCGAAGGATTAAACAAGGCATTTGGTAAAGAGATAGATATTGAACGGAATAAGGAAAATCTATTCTTACAAATATTTTCAAAGACATTTATTACTACACCACAATATCCTTCTCTAAAGAAATTAGATTATCATCTGGATAAACACCGTGCCCTGAATTTTAAAAAAGTTTTAAACGAGTTTAATTATAAGAGAAAGAATTATACTGAATTTATTGATGATTTAATAGGAGAAATTTCTAAAAAAGAGAACTATGTTATTTGGACAGTTAATACTCCATTCATTTTTTCTCTCCGAAATGAATTCCCTTCTATTGTTACAAAAACAACTGGTAAAGAAATTGGTTATGAAGATTTATCTCCTGAGGTGCAGGGTAGCTCGGAAACAGGTCATCAACAATTGGGTAATTTAATAGTTGGGCTTCAGCCACCTTTTGAAGTAACAGCAGGAATTGAAGACGGCTCTTTTTTTGAAAATCCGGTGCTTCAAGAATGCCTGAATGGGGTCAAAGGTTATGAACGGAATCTTAATTTAACCTTTCTTTTGTCAGGAGAAAAAGGAGATGACGGCCGAGTTCATAGCTGTTGGAATCACTTAGAAGCCTTTTTTAAAATGTTCTTTGAAAATTATGGTATTAGCCCTGATAAACTCAGAATGCAAGTAATCCTGGATGGACGAGATTCACCACCGTATTCTTCTATTAAAAATGAAAATGGGAAATATAATTTTATGAATAAATTGATAACACTATTGTCACAGTATAATGCGACAGAATCTATTACCTGGATAATAGGTCGGGGAATCGGCATGGATAGAGATTATGATGAAATAAAAGGCAAGGCTGACTATGAATTGATGGTAAAAGGGAAAGGGACTATTGTTAAAGATGTTTCAGAAGCACTTAAAGAGATAGAAAATTTACATAAAAATGGCTATATGGATTCGAATATCCCTCCTATAATTATTAGAGATAAGAATGGAAGTATTAGAAAAATAGAAACAAATGATTATTTTTTAGACCTTAATTTTAGAGCAGATAGACAGCGGGCAAAAATAGCCTCACTCCTTGGGGCGAAGGAATTTTTGGTTAGGGAGTCTTCGATTAAAGGAAGGCAATGGAAGGTTGATTGGACAAAAGATGATTTAAAACTACAGGTTTATACTTTGACCGAATATCACCCTGATTTTGAAAATAAGTATGGGGTAAAAATTTTGTTCCCATCAAAACCTTTTGAACATAATTACTTATCTATTTTAGCAAAGGCGAGTGAGGAACTCAATTTTAAATTTAATTATCTCTTGTTAGCTGAAAGCACTAAGGCTTTACATGTTGGTTTTTTCATTCGAGGGAAAAGAGAAAAAATTGAAATTCCAGAACATGAAACAAGAATAATAATTCCATCATACGGAGTTGAATTAGATATTAAAAATGATGACGATTATTTTAAGACACCTCAAATGAAGGCGTATTCTATTATGGGAACTCTTTTAAATGAATTATATAGAGAAGACTTCGAGCTTGTAATTGTAAATTTTTCAAACTGTGATATGTTAGGGCATTTAATAGTAAATCATTTCACCGCCTGTGTTAAAGCGGTGGAGGTTATGGAAGAAATATCAAAGATTATTATTCCTTTTGCATTAAAAATGGGCTATTATATAATATTGACCTCTGACCATGGTTGCATTGATGATTCATCTCCAGGACATGGATTAAATGATATCCTGACAACCTTTATTTCACCTGATGACGATATAGATTTAACCGTGGATTATAAAGAAAAGGCTAAATTATTTGATATCCCCTGGTGTGTCCTGGAGATTATGGGTGTAAAGGAATTGATAAAACCTTTCATTCCTGATATTCCTATGACACTTAAAACAAGAGGGTTAATAGGTAAATCCCTGATTTCATTAAAACGGTACTAAAATGCTTTTAAGTATTTGGTAACTATTCACCGCAGAGACGCAGAGGAACAGAGAAAAAAGGATTTAAATTAGATTGTGGATACCGGATAGATCTTTTAGTTGAAGAAAAAGTTATCGTAGAATTAAAAGCAGTCGAGCAACTACTTCCGATTCACGAAGCTCAACTTTTAACCTATCTAAAAATGATGAATAAAAGGATAGGTTTATTGATCAACTTTAATGTTTCTGTTCTAAGAGATGGAATTAAACGTATAGCCAATAGATTTTAATTTTTTCTCTGTGTCTCCGCGTCTCTGCGGTGAATAGTTACTTTTTAGGTAACGCTTACGAATTAATAATAATACCCCTTATAATGATAAAGTTTCTCATAAACATATTGAGGCAGAATATGTTCCTTTTTATTTAATACCACACCTAATATTTTAGTTTGAGTAGATTCTATTGATAATTGAGCTCGCTGTATCATTTCTCGTTGAGTCTTATCTGCCTCAACAACAAGAATTACACCATCCACATAAGGACATAAAACTAATGGGTCACTACTTGATAAGACAGGTGCAGAATCCAATAAAATAATATCGGATGCCCCTTTTAAGACTTGAATAATTTCATTCATCTTATTTGAGCCTAATAACATTGATGTGCTTGATGATGATTTACCACTTGGAATTACACATAAATTTTTAATATTTAATTTAGTTACCACATCATTAAGTTGGCAACTATTGATTAATACATCAGATAATCCCGGGTCTTTGTTTAAATTAAATAGATGATGTATAGTTGGATGATACAAATCACTATCTATAAGTATTGTTTTCATTTCATTCACTTTGGCAAAACCTAAAGCCAGATTTGCCGCAACCACAGTTTTTCCTTCTCCGCCAAAGGTACTGGTGATTAATATTGTCTTTAATGAGCCTTCTTTTACCAATAGATATATTTTACCGAGCAGATTGTAAAAAGCCGCTCCAAATGAAGACCTTAAATCAAAATCAAAAAGTATATTTGTCTTGTAATCTTCAAAACTTTTTCTATGTTTTTTCATTTTCGTTTTAGCTCCTTACTTTTTCATCGGGATTAGTCCTAATACAGGTAATTTTAAATACCCTTCTGCATCTTCAGGTGTTTTAAAAGAATGGTTAATGTATTCAAGTATAAAGGCTAATGTAATTCCTACCATAATTGAGCATAGAGCACCAATAAGTAAATTTCGTGTTTTGGTTGGCTTTATTGGTAGTAATGGGACCAATGCAGGTTCTATAATCCTGATATTTCCAATCTTTATTGCCTCAGAAATCATAGATTCTTGTTGCTTTTCTAGAAGGATATTATACATCTTTTCAGTGGATTCCACTTCACGGGTAAGCATGGCTAAGACCATCTCCTTTTCTGCTAAACCCTCAAGTTTTGATTTATATTCATTGATGGTTGTAATTAATGCGTTTCCTTTTGACTCTAAAGCATTTATCTCAGTTTCAAACATTATTATTTTTTCTTTTATATTTTCATGAATAGGATTTAATGTTGAAACCTCCTGACTAATAACCTTTTCTACTTCACTCTTTATTCTTGCGGTAACCTCCTTAATCTCAGATTCTACTTCTCTAACCTTTGGATGGGTTTTACCATATTTTTTTAATAAAGTTGGTAACTTAATCTCTAAAGATGTCAATTCTGCCTTGAGGTCTTTAACGATAGGATTTTCACTAATAGTTGTCGAGGAGATTATTTTTTCATCCTGAAGTTTAAATTTCTCTTTTAAATTCCTGTAATTTTCATTTAATTCCTTTTTATTTGCCTGTAATTTATAATACTCTGCCTCAAAATTTGCGATGCTTGCTACTTTACTTTGCACCTCAGTAGGTAGTGACATAATTCCTTCCTGCTCTTTAAATTGCTTAAGGTTATCTTCATACTTTTTTAATTTAGATTCCATAGTTTTTAATTGTTCTGTAATGAAATAATACGCGTTTCTGGCTTCACTACTTTTAATATCAAGTGATTGGTCGATATAAACCTGAACTATGGTATTGGCAATTTTTGCGGACATCTTAGCATTATGGTCTGTAACTCCGACCATGATAATATCTGTCGTTTTAATAGGAACAATTTGAACACTCTCTTTTACCTTATTTACAACTATTCGAAAATGCGAAAGTCCTTCTCCTCTATCTTTTTCAGGTAAAAGATGTCCTGGAATTATCTTTTTGATAGAAGATTTGATAGAATTGATACATTTTTCACTAAAGGTGGGGGTTATTCTTCTTTTATCCAAATTTAATCTTCTAACTGTTTCCTCAATTATCGGATTACTTTTTATTATTTCACTTTGTGTCTTCAGGACATCACTTCCTCGTGCAAGTGATACTTCACTCAACTCTTCGGAAAATGGAACTTCCACACCTTTAGGTCCTTCTATTAAAACCTTTACGATTGACAGATAGGTTGGTCTTTGAAGATTATTTCCAATAATGACCATAATGATGGTGAATAGGAAGATAAGAATTATCATCCATTTCCTTTTATATAATATTTCGATGTAATTAATACTACTGGTGTAGTGAATCAATTTATTCTCCTGAAAATAGCGAATTAGTGAATTAGAGATTAGCGAATTAGTATAGTATCCACAGACTCGTATCCTCTGGTGTAGAACAGATATTCCCCCTTAATAAAGGGGGTTAGGGGGTTGTTCTTCCATTATTTTCATCCCCCTTTGTGAGTCGCAGACTCATGACCGTTTCTCCTGAAAATGTTTGTAAGTTGTTGTAATTACTAATGTTTTGTAATAAAGATGAGAGATTTAAACTACCTTTTCTCTTAAAAACACACAATATTCCCTTCTTGCCATCGTCTCGAAAAAAA
>JBFLYA010000216.1 GCA_040757115.1 bacterium
AAAAATTTGAAGTAGTGGAAGATTCTGTTAATGGACGTTGGTCTCCAGATGGAAAGATGTTTATAGGAGAATGCTTTTCTCTATATGATAGCACTAGTGGTAAACGAATAGGTCATCCATTGTCAGTTGGAGTGCCATCTCAAAGCGGTAAATATTTTATATATAAAAAGCCAAATAATATTTGGTAATCAAGGAGGTAAAAGGTCATGAAAAAGTTTAACTTATGTATTTTATTGTTGTGCATTCTAAATAGTAAAGTAAGTGCCGAGGAATTTACCTGGGGAAGTTGTACCACTTATGCTCCATATCCTGTGCTATTTATCCACGGTATTAACGCTAATTCATTAACATGGGATACTGCGACTAAAGAATTAGAAAAGTACTTTGGATATAGATGGGTGCAATTTAATAAGCCAACCGAACCAATAACAAAAGAGAAGCCAGCAGTCACCTATGACGAAACCAAGCCCAATGCTCCGCAGAACAAGGTAGTCAAGCATTATTTAGAGGCGTTTGATTATGGTGGGGAGGATACAGTAGGGAGTACTAAGGCATTAAAGGGAAATTATACCGAGTTAGTAGAAGAAATAGAGAAGGTATTAAAGGCATATTATGGGGAAGATAAGTGGCAAGAGGGTAAATTAATCTTAGTTGGGCATTCACAAGGAGGTTTGATTGCCAGAGATTATTTACAACGGAATCCTGATAATGCTAAATACATCAAACGCCTTGTAACTATTGGTACTCCTCATTATGGTAGTCACTGGTTGGCTAATATATCAGCTATGGCAATGCAAGATCCATCTCTTTCACCGGGTACAAAGCCTAACTGGTTGGGTAAAATAATAAAAGCTTTTGACCAAACATTCAGAAACAATATAAAAGCAGTAGAACGAGGTGATGCTGCGGTAAAGGATTTATTACCTAATAGTGAATATTTAAAAGAACTTAATCGTCTTTCTATTCCTAAGGATATTGAATATGTATGTTTGGTAGGGCAGGTGGCAATTCCAGGCCCTCCATTTACATGTGATAGTGATGGTATAGTTATGGGTTATAGTCAAAGGGTGGATTGCTACTAAATGTGTTGATGAAGATATGTGGGAGGGATATAGTAAAGTTACTGAGACTATCTATACGAAGAGCCAAATTAATACTGGTCTTGCTGATAGTGAATTTGAGCCAACATTTGAATAGGAGGGAACAGATGAATATGGACAAGGTGGTAAGGATTTCAGCATTAACAGGATTAGGAGTAGTAGTTTTTTTGTTGGGATATACATTATATTATGCAGTTTTTTCTATTACTAAGGAATCAGATTTAATCTCCTACCATGCACCTTGCTGGGGAGAGAAAAACAAGATTTATTTTATCAAGAAAGTGGCTTATGGGAAGGCAATAATAAATCCTTCTTCATTATTAAACAAGATTCTTTATCTTGAGGGGGATTATTTGCCAGAGAAAACCGAGGTATATGTTTGTTCGATGAATTACGATGGAAGCAATAAAAAGGAGATAGTAAAACTTTGTGATACAGAGATTGGTAATAGAGAATATGGTGATACAAAGGAAGGGAGTTATTGGTTACCGAGATATATGGACTGGTGTTCTGCTAATAATTTACTGCTTATTTCAGGAGGAGATATTCCAGGAAGAGGAGAAACTTCACAAGGGGTATATACAATGAAGATAAATGGGCAGGATAAGAGGAGACTGTCAGAGACAGGGGTGCATGCCTCCTGGTCACCGGATGGAAAGAAAATAGCATATGAAATAATCACAAAAGAATCAAGGAGTGAAAAAATGTATGGTTATAAGGAGCCTGTAGAATATTATGATGAAGAAAATACTATCTGGGTAATGAATAGTGATGGCAGTGATAAACATCAGATATCAAGAGAGAAAATACTAACGCGAACAGGCAGATGGGTGCGTGATGAACAAGGGAAACCAGTTATGGAAAACGGAAAAGAGAAGTATGTCTGGAAGGAAATGTATGAAGATACAGATCCCATCTGGTCACCCAGAGGTGACTTGATTGCCTTTGTTTGCAAAGGCTGGATATATACCATGAAACCAGATGGAAGCGAGAGGAGGAAGGTGATTGACAGCTCTCATCTTGCAGGTTGGACAGTAGATGGGAAAATGCTCTTTGTCGGTGGAAAAGAAGAAGGTGGTAGCGAACATGCATACAATTGGTTTGTGGATTTAAATGGTAACATTGTTAAGAAAGTAGCTTACTGGGGTAAATTTTCTTTAGACGGTTCATTATTACGTTGCACTTTGGATATTATTTACAATAAAGAAGGGGAAAAATTGCCTTTGAAAGAACCATTTCCTGAAAAAGAGAAATACTGGCAATATAAAAGACCAAATAATATTTGGTAAAGGAGGGTAAAAATCATGAAAAAAATTGGATTTTATTTATTATTAGTAGGAAGCATTTTGACTAACAGGGTGTATGGAGAAGAGACAAAGTGGTCAGATAAAGAAAGTTATGGGCCTATGCCGGTTCTGTTTATTCATGGGATTAACGCTAATGCAGAGACATGGGACACTACTACTGAAGAATTGGAGAAGTATTTTCAATATAAATGGAAAAGATTCAATGGAGAAGATATAACATCTGAACCTTATCATCCAGTCACCTATGACGAGGAACATCCCACTGCCCCGCAGAACAAGGTCGTGAAGCATTATTTAGAGGCGTTTGATTATGGTGGGGAGGATACAGTAGGGAGTACTAAGGCATTAAAGGGAAATTATACCGAGTTAGTAGAAGAAATAGAGAAGGTATTAAAGGCATATTATGGGGAAGATAAGTGGCAAGAGGGTAAATTAATCTTAGTTGGGCATTCACAAGGAGGTTTGATTGCCAGAGATTATTTACAACGGAATCCTGATAATGCTAAATACATCAAACGCCTTGTAACTATTGGTACTCCTCATTATGGCAGTGACTGGTTGGCTAATATATCAGCTATGGCAATGCAAGATCCATCTCTTTCACCGGGTACAAAGCCTAACTGGTTGGGTAAAATAATAAAAGCTTTTGACCAAAGATTCAGAAACAATATAAAAGCAGTAGAACGAGGTGATGCGGCTGTAAAGGATTTATTACCTAATAGTGAATATTTAAAGGAACTTAATCGTCTTTCTATCCCTAAGGATATTGAATATGTATGTTTGGTAGGGCAGGTGGTAATTCCAGGCCCTCCGTTTATATGTGATAGTGATGGTATAGTCAAGGGTTATAGTCAAAGGGCAGAAAAGCCACTTCCTCGACTATATCCAAAAGACCCTATCATAATTGAGCAAAAAATCCCCTGGGATTATATAATTAACTTACCGGGGATAGAGCATACAAAAGAACCTAAACAATACCAAAAAATCTTCGAATCCCTCGACGGTATACCTGATGACCCTGATGGGGAAAAAAGATATTATTACGATACACCAAAAATTACACTTGGCACTTATACCTTCACCCCAGCTACTGATACTAATTTGTATTATGATGGTTCTGGCAATGACTTCTATATCACTGGTAAAATCTATGATTACTTACCTGCCAGCTGTACGATTAGTTTAGAAATAAATAACCCAGACAATTATGTTATACAAAACAAGCCAGTATCAGCATTAAATATGACTACGGAATCCCAGGAAGAACCAAAAACAGGTCGTCCTCTTAATGCCAGGTTTAATTTTAAACCCGATGTTGTTTTATCACTTGGCATCCATACATTTCGCCTTACTATTAAAAATTCAGCAGGTTTAGTCGGCACAGCGACTACGCAAAACGGTTCATACTGGATACCATTCAGGATAACGGAAAAGGTAGTTGAGGTGCCGGGGCAGATAATTACTCCAGCAGGGACGGTTACGATTGCTGGCGGGTTTCAGGCGGCTTCATCCCTCTATTTCTGGGATAATCAAAATAATTACTGGGAGCGATGGATTAATTCTAATCTACGCGTGGATTCAGATAATATCATCCGCTATAATTGTGGCACTTCTAACCTCGATAACCCTAATCTCCGACATCGCGTTTATCTGGAAAGCAGAATCTATCCACCGGCCTCGATGTATCCCAAAGCCTCTTGCGTCAATAAAAAGGAGATGCAGGCGATTACCTATACCTACGGCTCGCCGCCTTTTAAACTACTCCCATTTCCTAAAGCCGATAACACGGTAGTATATCGGCCTGATGTAGATGACAACGGCACAATTACCTATCCAGAAGATATGGTTACCTTTACTAATAACGAGGTTATCTTCACCCCAAAGAAAGATGCCTTACCCAATCTTAATTTTGGACCAATCATCCTTGGTAATCCGATGTATACTTACCCACTACACATAATTATCCCACCAGAATATCAAGGTGTTTCTTCTAATGAGCTGGATATTTATATCAATCAGGTCGGAGGATTGTATGCCTTAGAATCGGTCCAGAAGGCGTTCGATTATAGCCAGAGTTTATCCAGCCAACAGGGTTTTAACCCCACACTAAATATTGCCTGGGCTCAAGAAGCAGATTTAACCAATGACGGGATTACAGGGTTTGGTAGTAACACTGCCGGCGTCTATCGACTATTAGTCAATGGAGATAGGGAGGATGAGTTTAATGAGGATAGGATTATTCAGGCTTATGGCAATGCCTTATTGACTCATTACACCAATCGGCAGTATGGGCAGGGTTATTTTGACTACAAGTTACCCATTGCCTCAATCACCTATACGATGAGTCCACAGCAGGCGTTTGTAGATGGTTTTTGCCTGCGATTTAGTGCGGCGGTGCGTGGTTCTTCAATCGTAGAACTACCCATAGCATTGGATAAGATACCCTTTGATATATCAGAATCTACCCATCGCGGCACAACATCAGCCTTAGGCATAGCTCAGGCATTATATCGAATACCAATGAAGAATATCTGGCAGGCATTAGAGAACCCGAACAAGACTATCGAGCATTCAGGATACACGATTCTTGATTTGCTTGATGAATTAGATACGCAGGGTTATGATACCAGTTCAATCAGAGCTGAGTTTTTTTCAACTGCCATGCCCACCCCCGCAGAAATTCTGCAAAAGGTAGCCGAGAATTTTGGGAAGATTGAGGATATGAAGGCAAAGATGATTAGTTGGGGGAGTGCAGGAACAAAAACTTTCTCTGCAGTAGAAAGAAAACTTTTATTCAAAAAGCCAGATAAAATGAAGTTTATAACCCCAGATAGAAACCGAACTGTGATTATAAATGGTGATATACAATGCGAAATAGACCAGCAGGGAACTATGACTACAAATATTTCTGATTATGCAGATATATCTGAACGCCAATTAGATATTCACTACTATCTTCAGGAGTTTAAAGACAAACACAATATTGTTATTATTGATCATCAGATTGTCAAGGGGAATATTTATATTTTAGAAGCTATTCCTAAAGAACCTAACATAATTTATGGAAGATTAGTCTTTTATATCGACTATGATAAAGGGATTGATGTTAAAAGGGAAGTATTTTCTGATGATAATATATTGTTAGTTACTAAAGAAATTACCATATCTGAATTGATAAAGGGTATTTGGATACCTACTCAATACATTGATAAGATGTACTTTGAAGATGGAGTGATTGAAACAAATACAGAATTGAGAGAGATTGAATTAAATATTGGGATTTCGGACGAAGAATTTAGTATTCCTCAATAAAAAGAGGTTATTTTAAAAATAGAAAGAGTAATAAGGTAATAATGAATCTAAAATGGGTAGGAAGGTAGCCGCAGGCTTTAGCCTGCGTAGCTCGGCAGAAAATAATGGAGAGACATATTAAAGAAAAGAAACATCGGTTGTCTTTAGATAATTATAAAGGTTTTGTAAGAGTTACATTTACATTAAGTCAGATTTATGGAGAGTAATAATTGCCTTTAAGCAGAAAACAGGTTTTTGGTTTTCCCAGAACAGGGAAAGGATACAGTGGCAAAAGGATTTTTATGATCATATACATCGCAAGGAGGAGGATTTAAGAAAGCATATAGTATATATTTTTGAGAATCCGATAAGAAAAGGGATAGTAGATAATTTTAAGAATTATCCCTATTTAGGGTCATTGGATTAAAGTTTAGAGGAAATTGTTTTATAGGGTCGGTTTACGAACCAGCGGTTATCAGCTACCAGACAACGCAGGCTAAAGCCTGTGGCTACCAACTTAAGGTGGAAAAGATAATGAAGACAATTGAAAATATATGTATTTTAGTTTTGGTTATTTTTTTAGTAGTAATTATCTTCAAGAAGAAGGCGATAAAAATAATCATTATCAGTGGGATAATCATAGGAGCAATAATAGGTGGTTGTAAATGGTTAGAATATAAGTTTGGTGCCAGAGAGAGTGATAG
>JBFLYA010000217.1 GCA_040757115.1 bacterium
ATAATTAATACAGGTAAATTTAAGCAAGACATGGAAGTAGTTAGTTTTATTGAGGGGTTTAACTTTAGCACTACCACCTTGCTTTCTTTATTACCATCACAAAAAGGAAATCTTAGCCTTAGCGCACCTATTCCAGCAAGTTTAACTGCTGGGTATTATTACGGTAGTGTCTGCGTCCAGATTGGTACTTCTTCTAAATATAAACAATTTAGTTTTTATATCCCGCAGGCAAAATTAGAGGTTAAAGTTAATGATAAAAGTTATCAGTTAGGGGAAACAGTAAATATTTATGTAAAGAATATCGGCGGTGTAGCGGATAGTTGGGATTATACTATAAGATTATTTGATACAATAGGAAATGAGGTTTATACAGGTGAAGGGAGTATAGATAATTTATTTCCAGCAGATGATGAGAGGATAATAGGATTTGATATTCCAGGTGGACTAATAACCGGAGATTATATCATAAGTTTAATTACGACTGCTCAACTTATACAGTTAAGAGAAAATTTTGATAGATATATCAGTATAGAAGGGATAGATGCAGATATGAGTATATGCACTGCTCAGAAGACATACTCTATTAATGAGCAAATTAATGTAAATGTAAAGATAGATAATAAAAATGACGCTATTGAAGGTGCTAAGTTGAGCCTGAAAGTAAGAAGTAATTATCCTGGGTGGCAGACTTTTACTGCATTGGAAAGAATTCGTGATATTAAAGTTGATGGTAATTATGTCTGGTTTGCAACTAATTTGATTGTGAAAAGATATAATAAGGTAGATAATAAGTGGGATGATTATAATAAGATACAAGATGCTAATACAATAGCAGTAGATGGGAGGTATATCTGGTTTGGGACATGGGATGGTGTATCACGATATGATAAGGAAACCAGTAGCTGGATAACTTTTAATATAGAAAATAGTGGGTTAGTGAGTAATCATATTAGGTCAATAGCAGTAGATGGGAAATATATTTGGCTTGGGACATGGGATGGTGTATCACGATATGATAAGGAAACCGGTAGTTGGACAACTTTTACCAAACAAAATAGTGGGTTAGTAAATAATGAGATTAGGTCAATAGCAGTAGATGGGAAATATATTTGGCTTGGGACATGGTATGGTCTATCACAATATGATAAGGAAACCGGTAGTTGGACAACTTTTACTAAACAAAATAGTGGGTTAGTGGATAATGAAATTATGTCAATAGCAGTAGATGAAAAATATATTTGGTTTGGAACAGGGTATGGTGTATCACGATATGATAAGGAAACCAGTAATTGGACAACTTTTAATGAAAATAGTGGGTTAGTGAGTAAGTATATTAGGTCAATAGCAGTAGATGGAAAATATATTTGGTTTGGAACATGCTATGGAGTATCACGATATGATAAGGAAACCGGTAGTTGGACAACTTTTACTAAACAAAATAGTGGGTTAGTGAGTAATGATATTAATTCAATAGCAGTAGATGAGAAATATATTTGGTTTGGAACAGACTATGATGGTGTATCACGGTATGATAAAGAAGGTTATAATTGGATAGATTTTACCCAACAAAATAGTGGGTTAGTGAGTAATGATATTATGTCAATAACAGTAGATGAAAAATATATTTGGTTTGGAACAGAGTATAAAGGTGTATCACGATATGATAAGGAAACCGGTAGTTGGACAACTTTTACCCAACAAAATAGTGGGTTAGTGAGTAATGATATTCATTCAATAACAATAGATGGAAAATATATTTGGATTGGAACAGAGTATGGTGTATCACGATATGATAAGGAAACCGGTAGTTGGACAACTTTTAATATAGAAAATAGTGAGTTAGAGAGTAATGACATTTGGTCAATAGCAGTAGATGGAAAATATATTTGGGTTGGAACATGTAAAGGTGGTGTATCACGATATGATAAGGAAACCGGGAGTTGGACAACTTTTACCCAAGAAAATAGTGGGTTAGAGACTAATTGTATCAGGACAATAGCAGTAGATGGAAAATATATTTGGATTGGAACATGGGATAATGATGTATCACGATATGATAAGGAAACCGGTAGTTGGACAACTTTTACCTCATACAATAGTGGGTTAGTGGGTTATAAGATTAGGTCAATAGCAGTAGATGGAAAATATATTTGGTTTGGGACACGCTATGGTGTATCACGGTATGATAAGGAAACCGGTAGCTGGACAACTTTTACCGAACATAGTATTATGTCAATAGCAGTAGATGGAAAATATATTTGGATTGGGACATGGGTGGGTGTATTACGGTATGATAAGGAAACCGATAGTTGGACAACTTTTACCCCAGCAAATAGTGGGTTAGTGAGTAATTATATTAACTCAATAGCAGTAGATGGGGAGTATATTTGGTTTGGAACAGAGTATGGTGTATCACGATATACTACAGCAGGGGATGTGATTTATGAAAAAGAGTATGAGATAACCTGTTTAGAATCAAGTATTAGTCAGGAAGTAATAAATATTGGTACTTTAAGTAGTGTAGGTAAGCTATATATTGAAGGAGTACTTACCTCACATAAAAATCAGAAAATAGCTATAGATATGAATTCATTCTATATATTTAAGTCAAATTTATACCTAACATTTGATACTGATAAAAAGGTGTATAAACCTGATGAGTTGATTACTATATCCGGAACTCTAACAAATAAAGGAGAGAATATAGAAGCAGGTGACTTAGAGTTAAAGGTAAAAGATAGAGATGTAATATTCAGGACGCCAATTAATCTTGGCTCTAACAGTAGTTATAGTTTCATTGCTACTACTACGGCTAATTCATCTTTTGTCTTAGAATGTATGATAAACGATGTAAAGGTGATAGATTATATCCTGGTAGAAGAGACAAAAGTTAATATAGAGATAATTACAAAACAGGCATTAACAAGAGGAACAAATACACTAATCATAAGGTTAAAGAATATAAGTAAAGTTGATGTAGTTATTAATCATTGGTCATTAGCTATTAGTGATATAAAGCAAGAGTTTGATACTATTAGTATTCCGTCTTTACAAACAGTGGTCAAAGAAATTAATTACCAATTACCAGTTACTGGTTACCAATCAGACTATGCTACAATTACCTTAGTTTTATCAGGAAATGTAAGTGGGACTTATACTAAGCAGGTAGAGTTTGGAGAGTTAGTAGATTTAAGTATTAATCCTGACTCAGTATATCCAATAGGGTATCTGGAAATACCGTTTGAGGTAGTAAATAGGGGTAAATTAGATTCGGAGTTTCCTGCGACATTTACGATATTCGCCACAGAGACACAGGGGCACAGAGAAATGTCAAATTCCAAATCTCAAACTACCAGGTTAGCCAATTACCCAGTTACCAAATTACCCGCTTGGTGTAAGGTAATGCCGAAGGTAGTGATCAGTGAGCAGAAGGCAGAGAGCAGAGTGCAGAGTGCAGAGAGCAGAGGGCAGAAGACAGAGGACAGAGGAGAGAAGACAGAAGACACCAGACACCAGACACCAAATCACCCGGTTACCAAATCTTCACTCGGCCCTATCATTTCGCAAGTCGGCCCTAATTCCATCATTCTTGCTTGTAAATTCTATGTTCCAGCAGGTGGCATGATTACAGGTAATCTAATATTTGAGTTAGAAGAGGAAGTGTATGAACTTGGATATGAGTATTTTCGTGGTACTGGAAGTGCTAAGTTCAAGGTAGCAAAAGAAAACATTGCTAAGATTAAGGGGTTAACCGTAGATAGTCCCCAGTTTAGAGTAAGGGTAGAAAATCCTGGCTCAAATGAGTTTAATGGAATGCTACAATTTGAAACACCGTTTTATCAAACCCAGACTTGTGTAAATCTTGATGCAGGCAAAGGTGCAACATATACGATTAAAATTCCAAATCTCAAATTCCAAATTCCAAACAAGTCTCAAATTCCAAACTCCAAATCCCAAATTACCCAATTACCCAGTTACTCAATTACCCAATCTCCCTTACCTGGAACTTATACTGCTAAGGCTGTAATTTTGTATGATGGAAATGAGGTAGATAAGGAAGAGATGGTATTTAGTTTAGAACCGAATTTTGAGATTCTGGATGTTAGTCATCTTGAATTAGCAGTTGGAAATGAAGGAACGATTAGCGTTGCAGTTAAGAATATTGGGATGGCTATGGGTGAGGCAAAGGTAAAGGTAAAGTTGTTGGATTTGCTGGATGAGGAAAAGGTGATTTGGTTAGCTCCGGAGGAAGTGGGGACGCTCAACTTCAGGTTATTTGTGCCATCAGATTTTGAGGAGGGAACTTATACAGGAGTGGTCAGTGAACAGTGGTCAGTGATGAGTAAAGAGTTTTCAGTAAGGATAGTTGGGATAAAGATAGATGTAGAAGCAAGTTTGGATAAGGAGTGTTATGGAGAGAATGAGATGGCTACCTTTACCTTGAGGGTAACAAATCTAAGTGATGCAGGTTTAGGCACATTAAACCTATCGGCAAAGGTAAAATTCAACGATTATGCAGAAACAAAAACAATTACATTAGGTTATTTACAACAGGCTGGAAGCCTATTTTACTTACCTATCAATCATACAGGTCAAAAACTTAATTTTGGTATATATTCTTTGGATGATAGGGCCATCTGGCTTGATGCCATTTATGTTCGACCAAAAGGAACACTTACAATAATTTCAGATAAGCAAATCTACAATCAAGGGGAAACTGTAACCTTAACCATAATCTCACTTGAGGCAGGCACTGTGAGTTTAACCACACCAGGAGAGCCTGCGAGTGATACAATTACATTTAACGGAGCAAGTAGTCAAACATTTGCATTCAATCTACCTGCACAAATGCTAAGTGGAACATATTATGTAAGTGTGGTAACCGCCCAGACGCAGAGACACAGAGAAATCTCAAATGTCAAATTATCCAATTTCCCTCTACTCTCTACTTCCTACTCTCTACTTCCTATTGATGTGCGAGGGATAGAGGTAGTAATAAAAGGAGCAAGTTTGGATAAAGCAGGGTATTCGTTTAATGAGGCATTTAAGGTCAAGATAAGTGTAGAGGTGAGTGAAGAATTTGAAGGGATGATAAAGGCATGGATAGATGAAGGAGATAATTGGACTAAGGTATATGAGAAAGATGAAACATTTGAAAGTGGAAGGCAGGTCTATGAGATAGTAAGTACTACAACTACATCCCCCAGACAAACATTAATCTATGGTATATATTTAGGAACACATACCTTAGTTACATCAGGAAGGAAGGGAATAAGTATCTACAACATTCCTGAAGAAATGGGTAAGATTATAGAGAAGGAGTGGCTAATGGTAGAAATAATGCCATCTGCACTAAGTAAAAACGCCTTGTTTGATTTTTTTAAGGTAACACAATATCCATCACCACCAGCAGGGATACAGCCAATAGGGTGTTATGAGTTTGTTATTTATGATAAGGATGTAGAGATAAAAAAAGATTTAAAGGTAACATATTTTTATGGACAAGAAGGCATAGAGTATGATATAATAAAAGATAGTTTAAAGGCATATTATATCAGGAATGGGGAGTGGGAAGTAGTCAGTAGCCAGGAATTGGATAAAGTGAATAATAAGTTAATATTTTATTTACCACATTTATCATTGGTAGGCATAGGTGCAAAGGTAAGTAAATCTTTAGGGGAGGTAATAGTTTATCCTAACCCGGCAAGGGAGCAAGTAACTTTTGGTGATAACTTACCAGCTACAATAATGGTAAGGATATTTAATATAGTCGGTGAAGAGGTATATGAATATGAGGGAGTAAGTAGTAGTGGTAAATGGCTCTGGAAGCTCCAGAATAAAGATAATGAGAAAGTAGCCAGTGGGATTTATATTTATGTGATTAGTAGTTCTGAAGGAGATAAGAAGGTAGGTAAGATAGGTGTGGTGAGGTAAGAAGGTAGGAAAGAAAGTAATGCCTCGATTATCGGGGGTAAAGAAAATAAAATTGAGTGAAGTTGGAAATTAGAAATTGGGAAGAGAAGTGAAAGCCTAATTTCCAATTTCTAATTTCAGTGTAACTATTCAGCCACTGATTAACACGGATTAGCACGGATAAATACAGAGGTCAGAGACGGGTTGTCCCCCGCTGGCGGGGGTTAGGGGGTTGTAAGTATGAAGATTCATTACAATCCGAAATTGAAAACTTACGCCAGAGAACTTAGAAAGCAAGGGGTTTTATCGGAAGTATTGCTTTGGAAGTATTTGAGAAGCAGAAAGA
>JBFLYA010000218.1 GCA_040757115.1 bacterium
GAGATTGAAAGATGGGATTAGGAGATTTGTTTTATAATTCTTCGTGCTCTTCCGGGGTACCCACTTGTGGGTCGTTCGTGGTTTTAAAAGATGTGAGGAAGGTTAATCTAACCGCACAGGTGGAAAAAATTCCACCTGTGCAGTTAGGTCGTAGGCTGTTAAATTAAGTAAGGACGAGGTTGCTTTATCCCTACTTTCTCATTACTTCTTACTATATTCAGTTAAACATTTCGCTCCTACGGAGCTGAATTCTTTAAGGATTATCATAGTCTACAAATATATCACTCCTAACGGAGTTTAAAAATATATTCAGCCCTGTAAGGGCGAGATGTTTATAGATTTATCGTCTCAACATCAAATTAGCTCTGTAGGAGCGATATGTTTATTGAGAAAGTTATAGATATTTTCGTGCAAAAGTTAGTTGTCAGATTATTGCTAATAATTTCTAACTGCACAGGTCAAGAATTTTTTCAACCTGTGAAATAGGAATATTTTGATCGTGGTTAGTATAAGAAAGGGGATAAGGGGATAAAGGGGATATGGAGATATCAAAAGAATATCAAGAAAATTTACTTACTGAGATAATAATTCAATGTATTATTAAGGTACACCAGACACCGGGTCCAGGTTTTCTGGAAAGTATTTACCGCAGGGCAATGGTAATTGAACTTACAAAACAGGGATTGAGAGTTGAGACAGAGAAAGAAATACTAATCTACTACGAAGGAGAAGAAGTTGGGAAACACAGATTGGATATTCTTGTAGAAAGCAAGGTAATAGTAGAACTAAAAACGGTGGAGGAATTAAGCAAAGCTCATTATGCTCAGGTTCGCTCATATTTAAAAGCTACAGGTGTAAAAGTGGCTATTCTTGTAAACTTTGCTAAAGAAAAGGCAGATTTTTTAGAAGAGTGGAATTAGAATAATATCCCCTTATCTCCTTAATCTCCCTATCTCTTTTTCTTACACCAAGTAGTGGAGTATAATTTTGTTTTCCCATGTCGACCTATTTCACAGGTCGAATTTTTTTTGACAAATGGATGATTTTGTGATATGATAATAAGTGTTCGGGGCTCAAGGGATAAGTATTAGATGTTAGGTATCAGGTAGGGAGGCGAGAGATGTATCAAATAAAATTACCCGTATTTGAAGGACCGTTTGATTTATTATTATATTTGATACGCAAAGACGAGATTAATATCTATGATATTCCTATTGCTAAGATTACTAAACAATATCTGGAATATTTAAGTTTGATGGAGTCTTTAGATTTAGAGGTAGCCTCTGAATTTCTGGTTATCGCCGCCCTGCTACTATCTATAAAGTCAAGAATGCTTCTTCCTAAATCTCAAGTAATTGAAGGTGAGTCTGAAGAGGCAGAAGACCCAAGATTAGAGTTAGCTAAAAGACTTACAGAATATAAAACATATAAAGAGCTGGCTAGTAAATTTGAACAAAGACTGGATTTTTATCAAGGAATATTCACTCATCCTTATCACTTAGAGATAGAAGAGGATACTGAGCTGATAGAATGTGACCTGTTTGAACTTATTAAGGCATTCCAGAAGATACTAAAAGAAAAAGATGGGAAAATGGAGATAACCGTAGACGATACTTCTCTCGAACAAAAAATGGCGTATCTGCAGAATTTGTTAGATCACAATGAAAAAGTCTCTTTCTTGAATTTATTTAAGGGAACAAAGATGAAGATAGAGGTAGTCATTACCTTTTTAGCCCTTTTAGAACTTATAAAATTAAAAAAGGTTTATATTCGTCAACATCGGTTATTTTCCGATATTTGGATATATAGGATATGAAAGATTATTCAAAAGCCAAAAAGATAATTGAGGTATTATTATTTGTTGCGGCAGAGCCGTTGTCTGTAGATAAGATTAGTCAAATATTAGAGATGAAAGGCTCCCAGGTGCAAAATTTAATCTTTGAGTTAAAAAAAGAATACTGGGAAGACCAAAAAGGGATTGATATTATTGAAATAGCCAACGGCTATCAGATGTGCACTCGTTATGAATACTCACCCTGGATTAACAAACTAAAAAAACAACGAAAAGAAAACAAACTATCTACCTCTGCATTAGAATCTCTGGCCATAATCGCCTATAAACAACCAATTTCAAAAATAGAAATAGACAATATCCGTGGGGTAAATTCAACTGGTGTCCTTCAAACATTATTAGAGAAGAAATTGATTAAAATCGTTGGTCGAAAAGAAGTCCCTGGCAAACCACTGCTTTATGGCACAACCGTAGAATTCTTAAAAATCTTTGGACTACCTAACCTATCGGCATTACCACAAATTGATGAAGTGATTGGAAAAGAGCTCAATCTGTAATGCCGTGTATTCACATAATTGAAATCTTAATTTCTTATGCCTTTGTGGCGAAATAGGTACAAATGCATACAAATAATATTTTGTTAGAAAGGAAAGGTTCAAATACTAAATATTTACTCTCTAAAAAAGCAGGCAAGGCGATTAAAGATTATGATATGATTCAAGATGGGGATAAGATTATCGTTGCGGTCTCCGGCGGTAAAGATAGTTTGACTTTACTTGAGATACTACGAGATAGACAACGATATGCACCGATTAAATTTGAACTTCTCCCGGTTCATATCAAAATAGACTTTCAGAATATAGATGTTGCCAGATTAGAAGGCTATTTTAAAGAGAAAGGCTATAATTATCACATTGAACCAATAAACCTCTTGAAAGATAATGAAAAAGTAGAATGTTTTTATTGTGTCTGGAGTCGAAAAAAGACTCTTTTTGAGGTGGCGGATAGGTTTGGTTGTAAAAAGATAGCTGTGGCACATCATAAGGATGATATACTTGAAACATTCCTTCTAAATCTTATATTTCACGGAGAAATTGGCACGATGACTCCCAATGAGAAATTTTTTGGTGGAAGATTCTGGATTATAAGGCCATTAGTGTATGTAGAAGAAAAAGAAATGGTAAAATTTGCTAACCTGTATCATTTACCAGTCTTAAATTTTGATTGCCCATATCGAGGGACAAAAAGGGAATTTATGAAGAAATTACTAAAAACCCTTGAGAAAGATTGTAGTATTCACGCTAAAGCAAATATATTTAATGCCTTGAAAAGGGTAAAAAAAGACTATCTTTTATAAGTATAGCAGTTATTATTCAAAATTTTAATGCTTACTTTTGACTAACTGTTTTAAGCCTTTTTAAACACCGAAAAACGCGAAAAACACGAAAAAAAGATATTTTCCTCTCTGTTTCTCTGCGTCTCTGCGGTAAATTACCCCCTGAACGGTTACGATTTTCACAATTTTCTCACTCTCAAATTATTCGTGGGACTTTAAAGAATTGATTCTCTTCATCCGGGGCATTGGCTAATACATTTGCTACTGGCAGGGAATTCTGGATTTCATCTTCGCGCAGGACATTAGTTAATGCCAGAGGATGCGAAGTTGGTGGTATATTTTCAGTATTTAGTTCGTTGATTTTAGTCGCATAATTTAAGATATTATTCAGTTGATGAGTAAATTCCTCCTTTTCTTCCTCTTCTAATTTTAACCTTGCCAATAAACATACATGTTCAACTTCTTTTTTGGTAATACCCATTTTTTCTGCTCCCTTTTTTTAACTGGATAATGTCAAAAATTCACTCTCAACCTTCTTAATGTCCTCCGCCTTCTTTAGCCTCTTTCTTCCATTGGTATAATCGAGGATAGAGTTTATTATGTAGATATTGAGTCCTTACTGCTTCTAATTTTTCTTTTACCTCTATATCTTTTTCTGCCTTATTTAAAAGTCCCAGTTCAATCTGGCACATCGTGATTATTTCTTTTCTCTGTTTAATCCAGGGAGCATTCTGACTGGCGTCTTTAGTCTCTAACCAATATAGTTTATCTTTTTGTTTTTTTATGGTGCGTGCTATTTTTTGTTTTGTTGCTTTAGGTTTGTTCAGGTCGATGAGACTAAGTGCCTCGAGCACCACATCGGGAGTAACATTAAATCGGGTGGATAATTCGACAATAATTTTTAATGTCGTTTCATCTAATTTGTAATCTTTATACAGTTTGAGTAACTCATTTAATTGATTTCCTTCTGTTCTGGTAGTTTCTGCAATCCATGTTTTTGTCTTTTTTTCTCTTAATTCCTTTTCTTGTTTAAGCACTTTTTGTTTTTCAGCGGTTTTATTATAAACAATATTATAAGTCACAATAAAGACTATTACCGTTATTGTGACTAATATTATTAGACCAATGATTTTACTTATTATTTTTAACAACATCAATATTTGCCTCTTTTAAGAGATTCATTGCTAACTCATCCGGATACGCACCTTCATAGACTATCTTTTTAATTCCAGCATTAATTAACATTTTAACACATAAAATACAAGGTTGATGGGTGCAATAAAGTGATGCTCCATTAATACCCATTCCATGTAATGCAGATTGAATAATAGCATTTTGTTCAGCATGTAATCCCCGGCAGAGTTCATGTCGTTCTCCAGAGGGAATTTGCATTTTATCCCGCAGACAACCTATTTCATCACAATGTTTTAGTCCTGTCGGAGCACCATTATAACCGGTAGATAAAATATACTTATCTTTAACGATAACGGCGCCCACCTGCCTTCTCAGACAGGTCGAGCGTTTCGCAACCAAGTGAGCAATTTCCATAAAATATGTATCCCATGACGGTCTTGTTTTCATTATTTAATCAGAAGACAACTTCTATCTTCTACCCTCCTCAAAAGATTTCCACCTGTGCAATTATAGCAGTTATTAGTCAAAATTTTACTCAGGGTGGATAAGTAAAAAATCCCAAATCCCAAGCACCAAATTCCACATACCAAAAAGCGAATTAGAGATTAGTGAATTAGAGATTAGATTTTACTAATTCGCTAATTCGCTTAATTCACTAATTCACTAATTGGAATTTGTGATTTGGAATTTCATAGCCATATCTGGGTCAAATTTCGATTAATAAGTGCTATAGAAATAAAGGGATAGAATTTTTTCTTGACAATTATATTAAGTTAAATATAAAATTATATCTATGCGTGAAAGATACACTGATTGGAAAATATTTTTTATTTTCTATCTTCCATTAGCCTTCATTACTACCTACATCCACATCCGATTTACCAGTGAATTTGGTTATGAGTGTGAGGTATTTGGCAAACCTAATGGTCATTCAGCCATCATAGAAGGACAAGCGTTTGCTCCAACTCAATATCGAATATTAATGCCATTTTGTGCAGAGTTTATCCATCAAGTGCTAAATATCTCTATTGCCAGTAGTTATCATTCACTCCGTGTGATTACCACATTTTTAGTTCTTTCGCTTTTTCATATCTACCTTACCAGATGGTTTGATACACCAAAGGCACTTATTGGCACACTTTACCTCGCTGGCTCGATTCCTTTATCTTATCTGTATTGGCCCTATCCCCAGGATATGTTTAACTTAATGATGTTTATCATAGGATTCATCGCTATTCGTGAGCATAAAGACAATTGGCTTTATCTTATCCTCATCTTAGGCGGCCTGAATTATGAAACGATAGTGTTTTTAATCTTATTCTATTTCTTCTATCATTCTGGGCAGATGAAGTTTAAAAAATTAATTTTACGGACAATAAGTTATCTGGCAATTTGGACTTTAGTTATGGTTCTAATTCGCTTAAAATATGGACTTTTACCCAATTTTATGGATAATCAGGTTCATTTAATTGGCTATCCAATGTATCAAACTAATCTAAAGATGTATGCAAACATCTTTAAAAATATCTCTTTAACCAATGGTTGTTTTTATATCTTTTTGCTTTTTGGTTTTTTTTGGATATTAGCCTTTCTTCATCTGAGTAAAAAGCCAAAATTTTTAGTAAAAACGGCGTGGGTAATTCCGATATATTTAGTATTTCATTTTTTCATCGCCAGTTTTGGTGAAACACGGGTATTTCTACCGTTGTTTTTGTTACTTATTCCTCTGGGACTTTTTTCAATATTTAAAGTTTGGTAACCGTTCAGGGATATAGCCACAGAGTCACAGAGAACACAGAGGGAATATATAACCACGAATGAACACGAATAATAAAAAGATTTGTAGTGCGAGGCTTATGGTTTTTGCAAAATTAACTTCCAC
>JBFLYA010000219.1 GCA_040757115.1 bacterium
CGAACATACTATTTTTGTGCCTTTTTAGGGATATAAGTCAAGAAAAATATTTTTAAAAAAACTTAATTTTTTACTTGACATTTCACCATAAGACTTTGTGAGTCGCAGACTCATGAGCGTTTCTCCTACCAATAACTGACCGATTACCTCAGCCGAACGGTATTTAATTACCAGTTACCAATTACCAGTTACCAATTACCAGTTACCAGAATCAAATTCCGTGCGTTATTTGTTCAACACGACACTAGACCATCTGAAGTCTTGTTGCTCTTTGTTCAAATTCCTTTGGATTTGGTGAACGAGCTAACGCCTCATCGTAAGTAACAAGGTTATTTTTAACTAATTCTAATAAATCACTGTCCAGGGTTCGCATTCCATAACCACCACTGGATTGAATGATAGTATACATTTGATGTGCCTTTCCCTCTCTAATCAAACTTCTAATGGCTGGGATAGCAATCATAATTTCAAAGGCAACAACTCTGCCTTTCCCATCAACTCTGGGCACGATAGTTTGTGAAACAATCGCCTGAAGATTTACGGATAATTGAAGTCTAACCTGTTCTTGCTGTTCAACCGGGAAGACATCAATAATGCGGTCTATGGTTTGAACGGCATTATTTGTATGTAATGTTGCAAACACTAAAACCCCGGTTTCAGCCGCAGTAATAGCCGCAGAGATAGTTTCTAAATCGCGCATCTCTCCAACTAAAATAATATCTGGATTTTGTCGCATCACATGCTTTAACGCATCGGCAAAGGAAACAGCATCTACGCCTATTTCCCGTTGATTTATGGCACATAATTTATCCGTATGAACAAATTCTATGGGGTCTTCAATCGTGATTATATGTCCTTTTTTATTCGTATTTATATGTTCAATCATTGCGGCTAATGTTGTTGATTTACCACTTCCGGTAGGTCCTGTCACCAATATAAATCCACGCGGAAGCATTGCCAGTTGTTTAAATACCTGCGGCAAAACTAATTCATCAATTGTCTGTATCTTGATAGGTATCGTTCGCAAAACAGCACCAATGTTCCCTCTCTGTTGAAATATGTTCACCCTGAACCTTGCAACATCAGAAATCGTATAGGATAAATCTAACTCAAGATTCTTCTCAAACCTTTTCTGTCTTTCCTCACTTAAAATACTGTATAATAATTCATTAGCATCTTGTGGAGATAGTGCTGGAAATTTTTCTGTTCTGGTTAAATGCCCATGTATTCTAAAAAAGGGTGGTTCTCCAACACGAATATGTAAATCAGAACCACCTTCATAGACCATTTCTTTCAATAGGTCATCAAGTGTAAATTCCATTCGGTTGCTCCTTGTTTTTTGTAACCGTTCAGGCTATATATCAAAAGTGTAAGAAAGGGGATAAGGAGATAAGGGCGATATGGAGATAAGATAATAGAAATAGATTGAAATTTATAGAAATAGGTAGAAATTGATTGTGGAAAACAACAAATTTCCATAAATTTCTATTAGTTTCTACTAATTTCAATTTTTTTAATAATATCTCCCTATCTCCTTAATCTCCACATCTCCTTTTGTTACACCACCTGAACACTTACTGTTTTTTAAAATCGAATTTTATCTCTCTTCTGATTCAATCGTAACTTTTGCCGGATACGGGTAATTTTCCTCCATCACTATCGGTCCGCTCATAGTTGGTGTTTTAACATTAATAATTCCGTCTGAAGCCGCAAATGAGTATTTATGAGTGCCTGCCTGTAACTTAGTTCTATATTGATATGTTACCCCATCTTCATAATTATTATCAGTTACATCCACCTTTTCCATCGGATATATTCTGTCATCAATCCAGACCTCAATAAAACCTGGTGGGGCACCTTCTGGGTCTGCATAAATTATTGTATAAGTGAATACTGTTTTAAGGTTACCATTTACAGGAGAGACTTTAGGTGGAACAGGATAACATATTACCCAATTCTCATCACTATTTCCTTCATTTAATCCAAAGGCATAATTTGAAAATAATATGAAACAGATGGTCAATATAATTATTTTTCTTTTCATTTTCCTATCTACTTTATTTCCCTGTTTTTCCTACTGCGGATTGATATATTGGGCATTGTAAACATCTGTCTTTATCATTTCGTTTACAACAGGGTATATTAAGAATTTCCCAACAGTTAGAATTTTGCTGGTAAGCCTGACAATTCAAATAATGGCTTGCCGGGCACCCTCTAATCTCATAACATCTTTTCATTAAAAACCCCTTTTGGAAGTAAAGTTAACCATCTCGATATCTTTGACAACTGCTTACTTCCTACTTTTTATTCGTTCTTTATTTAAAACCTTAATAAACGCAGACACTACTTTACCATCAAATAAATACCCACACCCTCTTTTGAGTTCTGAGATGGCATCTTCTGAACTAAATGCTTTCCGATAAGGTCTAATTGAAGTCATTGCATCATAGACATCAGCAACCGTGATAATTTTAGCGATTAAAGGCACACTATTATCATTTAGAGATTCTGGATAACCACTACCATCTATTCTTTCATGATGGAATTTTACGCCGTCAATAATTTCCTTTTCAGAACAAATTGGCTCTAATATTTTTGCTCCAATTAAAGTATGTTTTTTAACATTTTCAAACTCGGGAATTGTTAACCGTTCTTTTTTATTAAGTATTTGATCCGAAATACCAATATTACCTAAATCATGCAAAAAACCCGCTATTTTAGCCTTTTTTATCTCTTCTGTTGACAGTCCAAGTTCCGTAGCTATCATCTCTGAATATTTAGCCACCCGCTCACAATGACCATGAGTATAGATGTCTTTTGCCTCCACGGCGGCCAATAATGATTGAATAGTATTAAGGAAACTTGTCATTTTCTCTTGATAAAGATTGGCATTTTCAATCGCTACGCCGACTTCATTGCTCAAGATTGAAAGAAACTCTATATCCTCTCGGGTATAAGATTCCAAAGACATCTTTTCCCCTAATGATAGCATTCCCAATAACTTATCCTTAGAGGTTAAAGGAATACATATAGCGGCGTCTAATGCCTCAATGTCTTTTTTTATCTCACGCCATTGTCCATTAATACTATTTCTTACCTCTTCCCTGATAATTGGTTTTTTAGATTGAATTAAGTAATGAATTAGTCCAGAATCAGTTTTAAATCTCGTTGTTTTCTTTTTTATTACATCTAATCCTATCGCTCGATTTACCTGAACAGTGTCCTTTGTTTCATCAAGTAAAATAATGGATGCATTCCGAATATGTATCATATTTACCATAGAATTTAAAAAGGTATCTAACAATATTTCCCGGTCAAAGTTAGAAGCAATCTTCCGACTAATTTCTTTCGCCATATATTCCTGATTAAGTCTTTCACGAAAAAAATATCTATCAATAGTCGCCTGCATCTTCTCCCATATAAATTGAAAAAAGATAATTAATGTCAGGATAATTAATATAGATGTGATGAGTGAATTATAACCGATTAGTTTTCTAAATGCCAGTTCAAACCATAGAATACCTCCCAAAAATAAAGCAAATATAAACCCACTTAGCCCAAAATAGATAAATTTTCTTCCCAAAATCTCGATATTTTGGGTTTCAATCGTAACTAATCTATGTCTAACAATAGTATAAACTATGATTAAAGGATAAATCCCCGTAAGAAGGTGTCCTGCCGCATACATCTTACCAGATATAAAACAAAACAGATTACTTCCTATCCCAACAAGATTAATATATCCTCCAACAAATAACAATCGTAATTGTTTTTTTTCAATAATATTACTTGTTGTCCTTCTACGGTTAGCTAAAACTAAAAGGCTATAAATTCCTGTTCCGCTAAAAAAGATAAAGAATAAAAAATCACCAACTTGACCTACTGGATAGTAACAACCTTTAACATAATTAACATCCTGAGTCATCATTCCCATTGCACTTAGAATGAGAAATAGATAACTAAAACCGTAATTAACCTGGCATATCCTTTTAGTAATTAATCGATGGTCTCCAATAGTAGTTAATACCAGATGAAAAAAGACGGAAGGAATAAACACCAGACTTATGTAATAGAATTTTAACCAGATTAATGCCCCTTGACTGCTTAAAGAAAAATATATCCCTACGGAGGCAAAATTCCATAGCGCTAATATTAGTCCATAGAGTATTATTTTAGTTGCATTAGGGTCTTTTATTTTAAAAAGAACAAATCCAATTAACAGAAGGTTTGTTATCCCAGATAAAAATGCACTTAAAAAAAGGAAAACATTTGGCTCCATTATTTAGTTACCCTTTATCAAACCATCTACCCCTCCCATATTGTAATACATTACCATAAAATATTAAAAATGTCAAGGGAAAAAAGAATCACACATCCTAAAAATAAAAAAATTCTTGCAATATTTTTGATAATATGTTATAATACACTTTTCCAGAAATTTAAGGAGGAAAGATAAATGAAAACTTATATGGCTAAAGAAAAAGACTTGCAAAAAAAATGGTATGTTGTAGATGCAGGAAGTCAAATACTGGGGCGTATGGCAAGTCACATCGCTCATATCCTGCGAGGTAAACATAAACCAATCTATACTCCCTACTTAGACACGGGTGATAATGTAGTCGTGATTAATGCACAGAAGGTTAATGTGACGGGTAAGAAAGCAGAGCAAAAAATTTATTACCACCATACAACCTATCCTGGTCATTTAAAGAGTATAAAATATAACAAATTAATGGCTCAGTCCCCGGATAAGGTAATTAGATTAGCGGTGAAAAGGATGTTACCTAAAGGGGTATTAGGCAGAAAAATGCTTAAAAAGTTATACATCTACCCAGGTAATACTCATCCTCATCAGGCTCAACAACCAGAAATGTTAAATAGGTAACGGGTGACTAATGTCGTGTTGAACAAATAACGCACGGAATTTGATTCTGGTAACTGGTGATTGGTAACTGGTAATTGGTAATTAAATACCGTTCGGCTGAGCTCAGGACGAAACTATTTAACCAATTACCAGTTACCATTTAACCAATTACCAGGCAATAAGGAGGTTTTGTAAAAAAATGGCTACAACTCAAAATTATGGGACAGGTAGAAGGAAAAGGGCAATTGCAAGGGTAAGACTTCTTCCGGGAGTAGGTAAAATAGTTATCAATAAAAAAGAACTAAAAGATTACTTCGGTGGTAGAAGTTTAACCTTTGAACCTATTATCCAACAACCACTAATGGCTACTTCTACTTTAGGTAAGTATGATATTTTAGCTACCGTAGAAGGCGGTGGTGTTACTGGTCAGGCAGAGGCTATTCGCCATGGCATAGCCAGAGCCCTTGTCCGGGCTAATGAGGAATTGCGAACAATTCTTGGCCGGGGCGGATTTCTAACTCGAGACCCGCGCATGCATGAACGGAAAAAATATGGACTCTATGGCCGAAGACGCAGATTCCAGTACTCCAAACGGTAATTTAATGATTGGTAACCATTCAGGTAGTCCTTTACCACAGAGACGCAGAGGAACAGAGAAGACATAGAAATAAAGTAACTATTCAGCCACTGATTAACACGGATTAGCACGGATAAATAGCAGAGGACAGAGGGCAGAAGGCAGAGGGCAGAGGGCAACAAGAGAAAAACCCTTCAGCCTGATTACGGACACGGATTACGAATTTTCAGTGTTTCATCTGTGTTCATCTATGGCTGAATAATTACAATCAGGGATGTTAATCGTCTCGTCCATAGATTTTAATTTTTTCTCTGCGTCTCTGTGTCTGTGCGGTGAATAGTTACCTAATGTCCAATTGACCTAAAAAATGTTGAATGACAACATAACTAATACCAGTAGATAGTAGCAAGTAGAGAATAACAAGTTGCAAGGTAATTTTCTCGCTACTTTCTACTCTCCAGCCTATTTTCAGGGAGAATATACATACAATGAATGTTCCAGAGGTGTTTTTGGATTTAGTAAATAAGGTAGCGAAGGGGCAAATATCATTAGATTCCGCAGTGGCAGAGATTCAGAGTCAAAGGATAAAACCCTGGCTGGAGAAAGAGGCAGTGTTAAATCTGGAGCAAACAATCAATAGCCTGGCTAACCAATCTCCACCACAGGCATATTACCTTGCTACCCTTAACTATGAATCAGCAA
>JBFLYA010000220.1 GCA_040757115.1 bacterium
TTAGAATGCCTTCAGCAAGCAGAATTGGTTGTCTATGATTATCTGGCGAATGAAGAACTACTGAATTGGGTTAAAAATGGTGCGGAGGTAATTTATGTTGGGAAAAAGGCTGGTGAACATACCTTTTCTCAAGGACAAATTAACCAATTATTGGTAGATAAAGCTAACGAAGGCAAAGTCATCGTTCGACTTAAAGGTGGCGACCCATTTGTCTTTGGTAGAGGTGGCGAAGAAGCTGAATTCCTTGTTGAAAACGGTATAGATTTTGAAGTTGTGCCAGGCGTAACATCTGCGGTTGCTGTGCCTGCCTACGCTGGCATTCCATTAACCCATCGAAAATATACATCCCTTGTAACTATTATTACGGGTCATGAGGCTTTAGACAAATCTTCTTTACCCGGGTCAGAGATAGCTAAAGTTGGCGGGACACTTGTTATCCTGATGGGGACTTCAAAATTGGAACAAATTATTAATGAATTGATAAACAATGGGTTAAATGGACAAACGCCCATTGCCGTAATTTACTCTGGAACATTGAGTGACCAAAAAACAATTACAGGCACATTGAACAATATCGTGGAAAAAATCCATAGGTTAAAACCTCCAACCATTAGCATTATTGGTGAGGTAGTAAATTTACGCCAATCACTTAATTGGTTTGAGAAAAAGCCGTTATTTGGCAAGAAGATTTTAATCACCCGGACAAGAGAACAGGCAAGTGAGTTAAGTAAATTATTAAAAACCTATGGGGCTTCGGTTGTCGAATTCCCGGTGATTAAAATCGTTCTACCTGTAGATGTTAAAAAATTAGACAATGCCATTACCCAACTTGATACTTATGATTGGATTATCTTTACCAGTGTTAATGGAGTAAAATACTTCTTTAATCAATTAAGAAAAATTGGCAAGGATATCCGCGAATTAAAAGGTCTAAAAATAGCCGCAATTGGTCCTGCAACTAACAAAATGCTCAGGGATTTAGAATTAAATGTTGATTACCAGCCTGAAGAAGAATGGACGCAGGAAGGATTGATTGAAGGATTTAAAAAATTTGAAATGAGAGGAAAAAGAGTTCTTGTGCCAAGAAGTGAAGAGGCGCGCCAGGTATTGATTGAAGGACTAAAAGAAATGGAGGCACAAGTAGATGATGTGGCGGCATATCGAACAATTAAAGAAGAATCAGATGTAGGTTATTTGAAAGAATTGTTATCTCGCGGCGAAATTGATATAATTACCTTTACCAGCTCATCTACAGTGACAAATTTCTGTTGTCTTTTTAATAAAGAGGAAATTAACCATCTTTTAAATAAAGTCAAAATAGCCTCTATTGGTCCTATCACTACTCAAAAGGCACAAGCCCTTGGTCTAAAAGTAGATATTACGGCTAAGGAATATACAATAAAAGGTTTAGTCAAGGCAATCCTTAAAGCGGAACTTCCCCTCAAAAGAGGGGTAGGTGTTTAGCGTGTTCTGAATGACGCTAATTTAAGGCGTAACTCTTTGGTAAATAATAGGATACCGATGTAAAATATTCCACCAGGAGTTTAATGCAAATATCAAAATGTAAAAATCAAAATTACAAAGCAAAATGCAAAAATACTTGTAAGGCAATAAAAAAAATCAAATATTAAAAATCAAAAATAAGAATAAAAGAATTCCTTAATTTTGATATTTGCTCTTTGATTTTTGATATGATATTTGATATGTCATTTTGCATTTTAATATTTAATTTTTATACCTCTTCCAACTCATACTTTCTTGTTCCTAATCCAATTTGCTGGGCATAAGCAAGTTGAGGTTCTCCGGTTAGGTTATGGATAATTCCCTGTAATTTATCTTTTCCTGGTTCAAGATTGCTTTTTAAGGCGGTATTTGGGATACCGATTTGTTGATTTACGAGGTCAATCGCCGCCTGGTCAATCGCCACAGGGTCTAATGAAGATAAAATGCCAACATCCGGAATGATATTAGCATCAGAATGCGGACAACAATCACAATCCGGGCTAACATCCATAATAAAATTAAAAAAACACGCCTTTTTATCTAAAAGAGCCCCGTAGGCAAATTCAACCATTCTCTCCTGAACAACTATCGAAGAAAGCCCCAGCCAATCAACATTAAAAACCTTATTCGGGCACATCACCAGGCATTCCCCACAACCAAGACATTTATTTTTATCAATTCTGGGTAATTTATTTTCAACATTTATTGCCTGTCCCGGGCAATTATCAACACAAATTAAACACCCCTGACAATTCTTTGCTTTGACTAACGGGACCGCATTGCAGTGCATTTTAAATTTACCACTACGGTCTGCCAGCCCCATCCCCATATTTTTTAGCGTGCCTCCAAAACCTGTAACCGCATGTCCCTTAAAATGGGCTAAACTAATCAACAAATCTGCTTCTTTAACTACTTGTGAGATTGTGACTGATTTAAAATGTTTTTTATTAATTGTTACCTCAAGTTTTGCCTCTCCTTTTAGTCCATCGCCAATGATTATTGGTGCTTGAACACAGGAATAAGTAAAGCCGTTGGCATAAGCGGTTTGCAGGTGTTTGACGGCATTGGCTCTACTGCCGGCATAAAGGGTATTCGTATCGGTCAGAAATGGATTTCCACCAGCCGCCTTGACATACTTGACTAACTCCCTTATCCAGATGGGATGAATAAATGCCAGATTACCCATTTCACCAAAATGGAGTTTGATGGCAATAAGGGCATTTTTAGTTACTAATTCATTTAACTTTAATTTTTTTAGCAATTTATTAAATTTAGCAAATGAATTCTCACCAAAACTTGCCCGCATATTCATAAAAAAAACTTTAGCCATAACTACTCTCCACTTTTTTCTAATCTTTACTCTGCGGTGAACGGTTACGAATTTTGTAATTTACATCCACTCTCTCTATCCTTATGAGATGTTTCCCGTCTTGCTATTTCTTCAGGCTTAAATGGTTTTATTTAATAAATTCTTCATAACTTCAAATGCAATTAAAAGGTTTTCTTTTCGTAATGCCTTGTAATAATCAGGCTTATGTATTGGTCTATTAACTTTGCGCTCTCCTTCAAGTAAAGTAAGTATATTTAAGTCAATATCAAAATATGATAATAGAGTATGTGTAGAGGGACTACCATATTGGACACTATTTGCTGATGAATAATCTCCACCTAATTGACTTTCTAATTGAAAAAGTACAAAAAACAAATCAGGATACATTTGTTTTAACAAGGTAAAATCAACAAGAATTCTCTTCAACATTGCATTTTCAGTATATGCTTTACATTCTATTGCAATTTTAAACTTACCATCTATGTAAACATGTATATCTGTGGCTAATGAATAATAAAACCTTTTTATATTTTTTTCAATGTATTCCTTTACTTCAAGACTCTTAATTCTTTTTAGGTATTCCTTTTTCAATGGGATTTTTATCCTTTTTCTTTCGGTAGATAATCGATTAATATCATAACCCAATTCCTCCCATGCTATTTCTATTAAACTTTTGGCTAAACTCTCAACTAATAATCCTTTCCCTGCCCTTATAATACCACCGTACGCTCTGTCTTCGGAATCCTTTGCCTTTGTATCAATGCCTTTAACCAAAAACTCATAAGCATTAATAAGTGATTGAATGTTTCTTGAAACTTTGTTTTTCATACTTTTCTCTAAAATAATCTCATGTCAATCTGTGTTTCTTTAAGTCTATTTTCTGCTTTTTTACAGTATTCTTCAGAAATGTCAATACCAATATATTTTCGGGACAGTTTTTTAGCCACAGCAGTAGTTGTTCCGACGCCATTAAAAGGGTCTAAAATTACATCGCCTTTATAACAAAACAATTTTAATATCCTCTCAACGAGATTTTCAGGAAACATCGCCGGATGTCCATATTTTTTCATGTTTCTTTCTGGAGCAATATCCCACTTTCCTATTACATATTTCTTAAATTCTTCATCAGAAATATCAATATTTTCACTATTACCGTCTTTCTTTAAATCGCCTTTACAAAATACTTCAAGGAATTCCCATGTATATTTTAAATAGGGATTACTTGGGCTTTTCCATGACCCCCAGGCGGTATATTTGCAATTCCAATTATGTTTATCCCATAAAATTTCACCTTTCCAGATCATTTTTTGGCTCATAAAAAAATTAGAGATTATGTGATGAATTGGAATATAATCTGAAAATAAAGGTTGAACATTAACAATAATTCTCCCGCCATATTTTAAAACCCTTATACACTCCTTAAATACAGCAAATAGTTTATTAAAATATGAATTCCATTCTGTCCCATCTTTATGATTTTCATAATCTAATCCAAAATTATACGGTGGGGATGTAAAAATTAAATCTATACAATTGTCAGGGAATTGCTTTAATACTTCTTCACTATCTCCTTTTATTATTTTATTTATAAACTGTTCAGGCACCCTGTGGTTATTTTTTGAGAAGGTATTATCTTTTGCATAATAATACATTCCTCTTTCTTTTTCTTTTCCTTCTCTTCCCTTAACTTTTCTCTCTCGAGTATATCCGACATATAATCTTTTTCTACCTTTTAAACCATAACTTTTTATTTTTTCAATGCTCTCCAATATAACTTTTAATATGTTGGATTCTTTATCATCCGCATCTTTTGATAAAATATATATATTCCTTTTGAAATCAGCAAAATCTATTTGATATAGATTAATTATTAAATCATTATCTTTAAATTCAAAGTATATATCTTCTTTAGAATAAAGAGACAAAAGTTGCTGTATAATAGGATTATTTTGTAAATCTATACCATCTCGATTGATTTTTATGATTTTATATCCATCTTTAATATTTTGTTTTTTATTTACTTCCAGCATTTTTGTCAATCTCTCCATTTTTAATCATTTCCACCACTTCTTAGGTTTAACCTTATCAATTCTTTCGATAAGTCTATCTGCAAGTTGAGTAATACTCTTAGAAATATCACTTTTAGGGTTTTTAATAATAAAAGGCACGCCTTCGTTTATGGAAGGGATAGCCACAGGACCATTACTTGGAATTAATTCGAGGATAGGCACAGAAAGGGCTTCTTTTACCTCCTTCATAGAAATGCCCATTTTGGTATTAGCTCGATTGAGAACTAATTTTACCTTAGGCATAAATCCAAGTTTTTCCATTATTTCTAATGATAGTTTTGCGTTTTTAATTGTAGGAATATCGAGGGTAAGCAATAAAATAATTATATCCGCACTGGTTAAGGCAACTAAAATAGACTCAGATAAAATTCGACTGCAATCAATAATGGTGTAATGGTATTTATTACGGATTAGTTTTAGAATTTTTTCTATGTGTTCGCCGCTAACTAAATCTGCCTCTTCTGGGGTTAGTGGTGCAGGTAAAATGGCGAGTTTATCCCGATATTTAATCAGATAGGATTCTAATAATTCATCATCTATCTCGCCTAATTCATTAATCTCTTTAGTTAAGCCGGTAATAGTTTTAGTTGGAGACAAATTAAGCATAATGGCAACATCACCAAATTGTAAGTCAAGATCTATCAAGGCAACTTTTTTATTTTGGGGATGAAGGGACTCAGCCATACATACGGCTAAATTAGTGCTTAATAGAGTTCTCCCAACACCGCCTTTTGCCCCGAAAACTGCAATTATTTTGCTTTTCACTATAGGAGCAGGCGTAACCGCCGTGGTCTCTATTTTTTCCCGTCTTTGATTATTTAACTCAAATATCTCAATTATGACCTTATGTAACTCAAGTTGGTCTATTGGATGAACTAAAAAGGAGCGGACGCCACTTAACATCGCTTTCTTCAATTCATCCGGGGTTAAAGAACGGTCACTGAGAGTTATCACACTTGAGCCTGGAAATGTCCGCGCTATTCCACAGGAGGCATTTAGACCTTCGATATTAGTGCTCAGGAGGATAATATCTGGTGAGAATTTTGTGGCTAATGTTTCTATATCCCTGAAACTATCTGCTTCACCAACTATTTGTAGGTCTTTATCCCCTAAAATAAGTTTAGATTCTGGGGTTACTTGAAATAATAACTTTTTTAATTCTAATCGTGTCTTTAAATCTGCATCAGCAACAAGTATTTTTATCATTTGTGCCATTATTTTA
>JBFLYA010000221.1 GCA_040757115.1 bacterium
ATAGAAGGAGGCCAATGTCAATCATTTTTGTTAAAAAATCTACAGATTTTTTAACAGATTAACTACTGATATATCAAGGGGTTAACGCTATTCTGGTTAGCTCACTTGCCGATTGCAGGTTTATATGTTAGGCTCAATGGGTCTTGCTGCTTCAATTGGTATTGGAATTGCAATCAATGTACCCACTAAACCAGTAATAATTATAGAAGGTGATGGTAATTTTTTAATGAATCCTACAAATATGTTTTTAGCTGGGGAATATGCGTTAAAAAATTTGATTCATATTATTATAGATAACAACATGTATAAATCTACCGGGGGACAAAAAATATTGAATTCCCAACTTAATATTGCACATTTAGCGCAATTAAGTAATTATCGTAAATGTCATTTTATTACTAATGTTGAAGATCTAGAAAAAGATATAAAAAATGCAATTACCAGCTTAAACGGTCCATATTTATTTCATTTAAAAATAACAAGGGATATCAATGAACTGTATCCAAGAGTAGATATTAAACTTAAGGAAATGAAGGACAGATTCATGAAATTTCTATGTAACTATTCAGCAAAAAGTCAAAAGGAATGCGGAAATGATTGTGGATAAGATTTAAATTTTTGCCATTATGTTCCGATAATTTAATTTTTAAATAGAAAGAACACACGAGGCATCAATTCTCGGTGAATTTTTAGAGACTGAATTCACCTATGTTTAGGAGAGATAGAAAAAAATATTTTTCGTAAAGATTTTGAGAGGAAAATAAGGAATAATGAGTCTCTATCTAATTTTTCACCGAGAATTGCTGACACACGAGGGTAATTAATTGACAATAGAAAATATAAATGTGGATGTGATAGTTAAAAGAGTAAAAAGAGTTCTCAAAGAAGAAAGGGAGTTATCGTCGTCTGTAAAGTCTATAATTAAATTGCTGGCTATAGTGGTGACATTACTGGGCAATCGATAAATCTTAACAGCTGAAACAATAGGAGGCTGAGAATTGTCATTTTTTGATTTTCATTATTTGGAAACCCACGTAAAGAGAGGGGGGGTATTTATTCAAAATTTGCATTGTTGGTCAGTCTGGTGACAAAAATCTTTCTTTTACGAGTAACCAGAGTGAAAATGATATTCGAATGACAAAAGTTTAGCAAAAGATTTCGACCTGTGAAATAGGTTTTAAAGGAAAAGGGAAAAACCTCCGATAATATATATATCCAGTAGAAACAAAAACTGGCTATATAAAGAAAAGGGGGTTAGGTAAAATGAGAAAGAAAATGAAGATTTTGGTATCGATCGAGGATGAATTTGGCAATGAAGAAATACAACCTGTAACAATTGAGGCAGATGTACCTGATTACAAGGAATTTGAGAATTTCAGGCAAGGCTTTGATGTGTATGAAAGAGCAGTTTTGAGAGCTCGAAAAGAAGCTACAGAAGAGGCTACAGAGAGATATATGGAGGGAATGTCTAAAAAAAAAGCCATGATGAGAATGAACGAATTAGAGGAGAAGTAACTGAAAACGATTCAGAATACAAGATTGAGGCAGAATTAGGAAGATTAAGTTCAAAAACACATATAATTAGTAAGGATCAAAAGGTAGTATTTGACACTTCAAGGGATTATTTTGAACCAATATGTTCACGGGAATCTTATCGGACAGCATGTTTTGATGAGGTTTTGCTATCGTTAGTAAAAGATGAATCTTATAGAGACAGTGAGAAGAAAATAAACCGTATCAGGTGGCAAGAAAAGGACATTACCCAATCAAGGACAATAGCCAATATTGTAGAAGTAGAAGGGAGCAAAATAGACCAGGAGATTGAGAAGAGGAGTGATAAGATACTGGAGGCATACGGTTTTGATCGGGATGGCCAACCTAAAGGATGGGATGGGAGTTCCAGAATAGAGATAGAAACAGAATTAATAAGTGAAGAGATAGTCCAGAGGACAATAGAAGAATACAATAAAGGCAAAGAAGAGGAATTACAAATATCTGCATCTGAGTTAAATGAAACATACGAGAATCCTTGGACATGTGTAAATATATCAATAGACGAGGTAGGGGTAAAGAAGCAGAAAGAGAATGGAAGGAAACCGAATTGTCCGAGGAAAGAAGGGAAAGAATATGTGAGAAATAGTATTATCCAAGTCCAGAAAGTGGGGAGTGGGTATATACTTAATGGGTTAGGGATAGTTGAGACGATAAGGAGATTAATCGCCTTTCTCTTGCATAATGATTTGCTAAGGAAAGGGAGTTTATTATTTTTTGTGGATGGAGCAAAGGATTTGCATTCAGCAATAAAATCAATGTTTGGTTGGATACCATATAGAATTATTCTTGATTGGTATCATTTAGTTAAGAAGTGTGAAATGCAGTTAAGTCTTGGTTTAAAAAACAAGGGAATTCGGAATGAGATACTTAGGAAGGTAAGGGGTTATTTATGGGTAGGAAAGATTGACCATGCGGTTAAGGTCTTGGGAGCGGTTGAAGAAAAGGATATTAAATCACAGGTAGCCATTGATTGCTTAATTAGTTATTTTGAGAGGAATCGAAGCTATATTCCTTGTTATGGACTCAGGAAAAGACTTGGGTTGCGAATATCCAGCAATAGAGGAGAGAAAGCAAATGATCTTGCTGTAGCGGATCGGCAAAAACATAATGGTATGAGTTGGAGTAAAAAAGGGTCAAGTGCTTTGGCTTCAGTTATTACCTTGCACCAAAACAATGAACAAGATAATTGGATTAAGAAGAGGCAGATACTCTTTGAGCTAAAAAAGGCTGCATAAATAAAAAGGATAGACCTATTTCACAGGTCGAAAGATTTCAGGTGGTTTCAGGTTTTTGGAAGGGACTAAAATATTTTGCCGTATCCGTAGTTACATTTCAACTTGTGGGAAAAAATGGAATTGGTTCGATTCAATTTCTGACTTTATTATTCCAAGAGGAATTATCAGAGTTTAGGAGATAATTGTGCTGAATAGAGGTTAACTACAATTGACATTATTATAGCAAATCCCATGAGTCTTTTTCAATAAGAGAAATATCTAAATAAGTATTATACGAGTTACAATAAAGGTATATATTATGGAAAATAGAATAAAGGAAAAAATAATAAGAATTGCGCAGCAAAAGAGTTTTACAAACAAACCATTTTTTTATTTATATGATATTAAAAAAATCAAAAAGCAATTGTCTATGCTTAAACAAAGTATACTTCCTAATGTTTCGATATACTATGCAATTAAAGCAAATTCAAATAAGGAAATTCTAAAAATTATAAAAAATAATAAAGTTATTAAAGGCTTTGAAGTAGCATCTGTTGGAGAGTTAGAAAAGGCGTTAACAGAAGTTGAGGCTGCCCAAGTATTATTCACTGGTCCTGGTAAGCGCGTTCCTGAGCTGTTCGAAGCCGTTAAGCAGAGGATACGATTCATTAATGTTGAATCGCTAACAGAAATTCATAGAATTAACCAGATTGCACAAGAACAGAAAGTTGGAAAAGTTGACATTTTAATCAGGATTAATCCTAATTACAGGATACAAAATTCAGTTTTGGAAATGACAGGATTTTCTACTAAGCTTGGAATAGATGAAAGATACATACCAGAAGTCATTGAGCAAATAAAAAAAATAGATCATATTAATGTAAAAGGGATACACGTGTTTGCAGCGAGTGGTATTCTTGATTATAATGTCATAGTTGATTATATAAAATATATTTTTAATCTGGTTTCCTGGCTCGAAAGGGATGTCCAAAAACTTGATATTGTTGATTTTGGTGGAGGTCTGGGAATTGATTATTTTAGTACTGGAAAAAAATTTGATACTTCCGCTTTTTTCAGCGAATTAAACGATTTGATCATAAAATACAAATTTCAGAATAAAGAATTCATTCTGGAATTAGGCAGGTATATTGTAGGTAAAGCAGGATATTATGTTTCTGAAATCATCGATATCAAAGAATCGTATAATAAAAAACAAGTTATACTGTCAGGCGGTATTAATCATTTACGTCTTATTAAGAAACATCCCTTCACAATAATTCACATGGCTAAAGATTGTGTGTATGAAGAACAACCCTTTGTTAATAAGAATGTTGTTGATATTAATGGGCCATTGTGTTTTAATGGAGACAAATTATATGATGATCTATTTATTGATTGTGCACATATAGGTGATTTATTTGTTGTTCATTTGGTTGGGGCATATGGATATAATATGGCCTCTCTGAATTTTCTTGAACATCCTAAACCTGAAGAGGTTTTTTATTACAGTGAAGGAGAATAGTATGTCTTCATCTACTAATAGTTTGTTAATAAATTATGTAAGTAATCTGGAATTGTTAAGCGGTTTAATCCCAGATATAGGACTGGCTACTTTGGCTGGCGCCCTTAAAGCAAATGGACATAAAGTCAAAATTATTGATTATGCTACCATAGATATGATTGACAGACTAGAGCCTACACCTGAGTTGAAACTAGAATATAATGCAATAGTAGGACCACTGGCAATCTATTTTCAAAATAATTATCCAATCCCTGATGACATTTTAAAAGGTTTTAATTATGACAAATATCTGAAACTTCTAGAAAGCGAAAAGGCGGAAAGACAAATTGTATTAAAGGAAATAATACACGAGCTCTGTAAGGAGATCGAGAATTCTAATATTGATTTTTTAGGATTTAAATTATGGGCCGGGGATGCTTTTGAAGAAACTTTAATAATTGCTGAATATTTAAAAGCAAAATTTCCTAATCTGAAGATTTTCGGTGGGGGACCACTAGTTGATTGGTTAAAAGAAATTATTTTTAGTAAAACCCATGCGTTTGATATCGTAGTTTTTGGTGAAGGCGATGAAACGATTGTAAAATTAGCCGATTATTGCCTTAAAAAAGAAAAATTAGAAAATATTCCCAATATTATTTTCAGGAATGGTGCTAAAATAAAAATTAATGATAGTGTCATTGTAGAAAATCTAGAAAAGAATTATAAACCCTGTTACTCCCCAGAAATTTATCCTGCCTTAGCCGGTAACAATAAATTAAAAGTATTTATGCTTGAGGAAAGTAGAGGCTGTCCCTATTTATGTAATTTTTGTGCACATCCGCTTAAATCAGGTAAGAAGTGGCGTATCAAATCTGCAGATAATATAACAGAAGAAATGGAAAGTATAATTGCTCATCACAATTCTAATACATTTAGATTTTGTGGTTCCAGTACACCAGCAAGACTACAAACCAGGATTGCTAAAAAAATCATCGAAAAAGGATTGCAGGTCAGGTATAGTAGTTTTGCCCATTTTCAAGATTATAATAAATGCAACTTTGAGTTGCTGAGTTGTGCAGGATGTAAATCTTTATTATTCGGGTTAGAATCAGGAAGTCCTAAAATACAGAAGCATATAATGAATAAGGTTATTAAAATTGAAAATGCAAAAAAAATCATAGAGGAATGCCGAAGGAATAAGATTCAGACTGTTATTTCTATAATATATCCAGCTCCCAAAGAGACAATAGAAACAATGCAAATGACAATCGAAGCATTGAAACATATCAGACCTGATTCGGTTTTTACTTGTATTCCGGTTATTGTACCATATACAAAATGGTTTAATTATCCAGAAGAATATAATATTGATATTGATTCTAAAATACAGTATATTGAAATGATTTCCAGTTACAAACCGCGGTATAATGGTCATCCTATTCTATGGAGATCAGGGGTGCATAGAGTAAATGGTTTGGACTATAAACAGCAAACCTTAAAATGCGGTATTATGATTAATGAATTGAAAAAAAATAATTTTTATACTCAGATTACAGAAGAAGAAATACTATTTGCCTCGGTTCTTGGGATTTCTGCTGCCGAACTGGCATATAAGTATCAGAAAATTAGGCAAGATGGCGATATTATCGCATTATGGCAACTAGTAACGGATATTAATAATAATTGTAAATAAGTTTCTAAAAATATTATTGAATTTTTTATAGGGCTTCACGAAATTAAAGATTAGGTGCTACATAGCATAACATCGTGCACCCTATTTTAATACAAATTTATAGCAGGACATCGTGCACTCTCACCCCATGGGGTGAGAGTGCACGATGTCCT
>JBFLYA010000222.1 GCA_040757115.1 bacterium
ATGGTCTCTTTAGAACGAGCCCTCCTGAAAAACCTCTGGATGTAATCAACTTTCTTCTTGATGAGGAGAAAGGGCTTGAATTTAAAACACCTCCAATGCCACAAGACCTTATCCTTACTCTCCTTTACTACTGTTTCAATTATAACTCCTTAAAGGCTCCCTTATTGCTGGTTGGTCAAGATAAAGAGTGCCTTAACTTTCTTGGTTGGTTATATACCCTTCTGCCTTATTCCTTGAAAGAAAACCTCTCCTTTGATACATATTCTTATGGAGCAAACCTTGGGCTTAAGATTATGGGAATTCCTAAAGAATCTGATTTTTATCAAGCAGTCTCCTACTCTTTAAAGATAGACCTCTTAACTTACGATTACAATCTCAACTTTGAGATTAAAGACCCTTCAAAACCCATATTAGCCCTTACCGAGATAATTGCTACAGGGAGAGAAGAGGAGATTGTCTCTATGTATCCGGCAGAATATTCTTTGAAGATGGGTGACTATGAAAGGTTCAGGGAAAGATATATCACCTTCTCCCAAGATGTTAAAGAACTCCTCTACATATCTCATAAAGAGAGAATCTTAAATTATATAATCGACAAGAAAGACATAGAACTTCTGCAGATAATAATAAACCTCCTTTTTGAGAAAGCCGATGATAAAAAAGGATTCATCACTATGTTGATAGGTTCAATTGAAGGGATAAAAGGAAAGAAAGAAGGGGTTGCAAAACCATCATTTTTAGAAAGGTTGTTGGGAGAAAGGGAATGAAAGAAGATTTTGTCAACTATTTTTCAATACTGTGGATACTGGGTGGTGGAATCGTCCTATCTGGACTTTTAGGAGGACTTTATCGGGCAATTAATAAGGTTACAGGAAAAGATATCCGGATTTTAGAAAGAATCGGCATTGTTATTTTGGAAGGGTCTCTTGCCAGTATTTTTGGCGGATTAGTAGGGTATTTGCTCCTTTCTTATAGTTGGGGTAGTCAAGGTATTATCTATGGCTTTCTTATTGGATGGTTTGGAGGTGCTATTGGTGGTTTTGTTTTTGATGAAGACAATTTTGACGAAGAGAGAATAAGGATTTTTGGCATGACTGGTGGAATTTTTGGTGGTTTGATTTTTGGCGTGATTTTTGGCATGATTGCTGGCATGATTGCTGGCGGGAGTGCTGGCGGGATTGCTGGCATGATTGCTGGCGGGATTGCTGGCGGGAATGCTGGTATGATTGCTGACGAGATTGCTGACGAGATTGCTAACAGGATTGCTAACAGGATTGCTGGCAGGATTGCTGGCAGGATTGCTGGCAGGATTGCTGGCATGATTTTTGGCGTGATTGCTGGCGGGATTGCTGGCATGATTGCTGGCATGATTGCTGACGGGAGTGCTGGCGGGATTGCTGGCATGATTTTTGGCGTGATTGCTGGCGGGATTGTTGGCGGGAGTGCTGGCATGATTTTTGGCGTGATTGCTGGTGGGATTGGTGGCGCGATTTTTGGCGTGATTGGTGGCGTGATTGCTACGGCATTGAGCTATATCTCCTCCCTCTTATCAACCCCCTTCCTTATCCTTCTCATCCCTCCAATCTACCGCAGGATTATCTGCAACAGCTGCCTTCGCTATACCGAGCCTTTAAGCTCAACCTACAACAATGGCACAAGGCATTGTGAACACTGCAAAGCCAAAGTAGAACGAACAAAAGAATGCGGCAGGGTTGTCTTTACCTTTGGTAATTCTTGGCCAAAACAGGGTAATCGGATGTTTATCCTATCTGAGCCTCCTTGTGAGGAATTTTATAACCAAGGTAGGTCTATTGATCTCTCAGAAGTCTATATTGACACAAAGACAGCAGATAAATTCCGTATTGAGCAATTCATCACCTACATTCTCAACTATCCACCACCAAAATATGGGCTAAACTCTGTAGAGATATTTTACAAAGGCAATCTTGATGACCTTGCCCATCTTAAAAACTCAATCATGAATAATTTTAAGAGGGTAATAAACCCTACAACGTCATTTACTAATTTTACCGCCAGTAAGCGTTCAGATACTCTGAGGTATAGGTGTCTGGTGTCTTGGTGTCTGACCACCAGACTGTTCTTCCTCCATTCCTTGCTTACATCTGCGTAGATAGCCAATATAACTGTTAACTTTCGCAATTAGCTCGTAACCTTCCTTCCTGAGCTGAACGCTTACGGATTTCTCTCCGTAGCCTTCATCCATACAAACATTGATGTCGTCCAGAATTTCTTCAACCGAACCTCTTGCAATCCTGCAAAATCGTATATTCTCCTGATAATGCCAACGTCCATGTCCTTCTACGATGTTGTTCGTGACTGAGATAATCGCCTTTCTCATCTGCGGGTCTAAACAATAGCGCTCCTCAGATGGAAGCTGTTTAATGAGCTTGTAAACATTTTGTCGGAACTTAAGTGCCAGTTGATAAAGCTCAAAATCATCCAGCCGATACTTATCGTCATTCATACCCACCTCACAGGCACTTAGACACCCAGACACCAGACCACCTGATTTGTGGATCAATCATAGATGTCGTTGTAGGGTAAATATACAATGACTTTACAATCTTTTCTTTGATAAACCCAAAAATTGGGTGGTTTTTTTCTTGACTGTTGTTAGCAAATGATGTATTATAATTAGGGGATTAAAAGAATCACAAGAGAAACTATAGAAGGTTCAAGATGGCCACTTTACTTGCATATAAAAAGGGATGGAGTTTGCTTATGAAAGAAATACAAGAACTAATAGCACGGGCCCATCACGCTCTTAAGTCGGCAAAAATGAAGAATCATTTATTACATACCCTTTGGAGACATAGAGGAGGGTAGAAAATGACAGGAATAATTAAGGACATAACAGAACATTTTGCTTTAGAATTGAGAGATTGCCTAAAGGAAAAGATTTTGGGAGTCTATCTATTTGGAAGCACTGCTAAAGCTCTGACAACCGAAGAAAGCGATATAGATATATTAGCAGTTTATTCTGATATAGACGAGCGGAGATTTTTAGAGATAGCCAGTGAAATTAGTTTCAGGATTAGCTGTGAACAAGGAAGATTTATTGAGGTCATTCCTATGTCAAAAGAAGAGTTTGAACAATCCTTAGGTCGTTCTCCCTTTCTCTGGGAGGTGCTAAAATTTGGAAAGCCCATTTTTACAACATTATCTGGTACAGAATGGGAATTAGATTTTAGAGATTACCTCAATTTAGCCCAAGAGTATCTCAATTATGCAAAAGATGCCTTAAATGAAGACAAACTGCGTCTTGCAATTGATAGTGGATACAATGCCTGTGAACTTTTGGTCAAGGCATTAATTATAAGTACAAAAAATCCCCTTGCCTCTTCACATGGAGGTATTGTCACCCAATTCGGCAAGCTATTTGTCTTATCTAAAAGAGTTCCTGAATTTTTTGGGAAAAATCTTAATCTTGGGTTGGATTTACGAGCTAAGGCACGTTATAAACCTCATGCACAACTTGAACCAAAAGATGCGGAGTTCATAATCAATCTCGCTCAAGAATTACTAAAGATTGCTCAGAAAGAATTAACCGATTTATCACCTGCAGTCTCAACTATCCACCACCAAAATATGGGCTAAGCTCTGTAGGAATATTTTATCGAGGCAATCTTGATGACTTCGGCCATCTTAAAAATTCAATCCTGAATAATTTTGCCAGGGCTGCAAAGATGGGAGAATAGATGAAGAGGATGGGATAAATATTGCAAGATTTTGCGAAAAAACTAAACTCCTTTATTCTCTCCGGGTAGCATTCATTTGGGCGTTAGTTTTCGTAATTCTAAGATAAGTATCTATGGAAATACAAAAGGGACAGAGATAGTAGGAACAGTAAAAGAGGATGTTGTTAATATTCGTTCTGGACCTTCTACAGACTATGCAGTTATAGGTAAAATGGAAAGGGGTGAAAAAGTAAATATCTTATCAGAAGAAAAATGGATGGTATGTTATCAAGTATAAGGGTGATAACGGCTATATATACAGAGAACTTGTGGATAAAGAGTGAGTGGATTGCACATTGTCAACTAACTTTATTTGTGTCCTTCAATCGCTCGTGTCATTCGTGGTCTAAATATAAAAACAGTAAAATTTACAGAATTAACAAGGTGAGTGAAAATGAGAAAAGTTAAGAAAATAGGAATTGCGGGATTGGTCTTGGGGTTGATTTGCTTTTTATCTATAACCGCATACCCTTCTTCCCAGTCCTCTTCCCAACTTGAAAAAGAAGTGAGCATTTTAAAGGAACGAGTGGCGAAATTAGAAGAGAAGGTGGCAAAATTAGAAAAAGAGAAGAGCCAACTAAAAGACCAGACAAGTAGATTAGAAGAATTAGTCAGATGGCTGGCTCGTGCAACAGTAAGGAGTGAGAAAGAGATAAAACCTTTCTTAGAAAAAGTAAAAAAGGAAAGTATAGAAATGTGGAAAGTCTTTAAGGAAGAAATGGAAAAAGAAAGGCAAGAGAAATAACCATGGCAAAAATAAAAGATAAGGAGGTAAAAAGTTATGTCTTCAATAAAATCAGGGGATAGATGTGCTGATTGTAAACATTGTAAGATTTGGTCTGTGGACCATAAAAAAGCCACCTGCACATTGTATGATGAACAGGGATTTCATCCTGACAGACCTGTACCCAGGAAATGCGTGGGTAATGTGGGGAGGAAATACTAATGACTCAATCATTAATAAATCGTTTTACATACGGAAATATTTAAACTGAGTTATCTCCATACCATCAAGCCAGACCTCCCAACTTAACCCAGCCGCACCTAAAGTGGGTGATTCCCAATCATCCTCAACAAATCTTATGTCATGCTCTAATGGTTTTATCCCTAATGCAGTAAGACTATTAAATAAGGATTTGATTTTGTGATAAGGAGAATAGTGTGCCCAATTTCTAAAATAAAGGAGATTCTCCATAGGTTTAGGAGGGAGAATTTTTAAGCAATTTAGAGGAAGAAGATGTTTAAAAAGCAAAAAATGGTTTTAAGGTGGTTACTTGGACTGTTTATTCAGATTCACCGAGAATTTCTGAAGAACCGAATTTTTTGTTGACCAAGGATAAAATTTGTGGTAAAATATCCTTACCATGGGCACAAATGGATATAATATCCAAAACACTCAAAAAAGCAATTTCCTATCAGTCAAATTATGGAGGTAAGAAATGACTTTGATTAAGGATATCATAAAACCCAGGAGTGAAATTTTAGAAGGCAGATTTCAGGGAGTAATCCAGTCCCATAAAGTAGATAGTGAGGAAGCACGCCTTGAGAACAAGGCAGAAGATTTGTTTAAAGTAACCTATGTATCATCAGCACTTAAGAGGGCATTAGAACGGGTCAATGAGAAGCTTACAGGTACTTCAAATCAAGGCGCTGTTTTATTAGTAGGACCCTACGGTGCAGGAAAAACACACGGACTTATAACTTTATACCATCTTTTAAGGGAGCCCCAAATTGCGAAAAGCTGGTTACGGAATTGGAAGATTGACATTGCCTTACCGCCTTCTACTAATACTTGCATAGTTTCTACAAGAAGATACGATGTAGATTTTCTCTGGGAACCGATATTTTCCAAATTAGGCAGGGAAGACATTTTGAGCAAAATCAAACGCTTTCCTACTGTGGATCAGGTCGAAGATATGGTTGGTGATAAAACCTGTGCCATTTTTATTGATGAGATAGAGAACTGGTATGGCTCATTTGCTCCTGAGAAACAAGCTGACTTGATTGAAAGAAACGAAACTTTTTTAGAACATCTTTTTGAAGTTGCTAACGATCCGAATAGGAACCTTCTTGTGTTTTTGACTTTTCTCGAAGAAAAAGAAGGTTTGAAAAAAATCTTCAACCGCACAAAACCAGTAAGGGTCGATGTAAGCTCGACTTCAGACAGAGAAAAGATTGTTTTGTATCGTCTCTTTGAAGACTCTGATACTCGATGTTCAAGTTTTTTAGTTTTAGGGGCATAAAGTCCTTATTTTTATTTTAGCTCAAGTGAGACAATATGCTGTTCTCCATTTCAAGAAAGGGGTTGATTCCAAATGTCCCCACTCTCGAT
>JBFLYA010000223.1 GCA_040757115.1 bacterium
GAAGGGATGTATATTAATAACAATATTGGTCTTGGACATCGGAGGTTAAGCATTATTGATTTAGCCCAGGGACATCAACCTTTGTCTAATGAAGATAAGACTATCTGGGTTGTTTTTAATGGTGAGATATATAACTACCCAGAATTGCGTGATGAACTAATTAATAAAGGACATCTCTTTACAACTAACTCAGATACTGAGGTAATCGTTCATCTTTACGAGGAAAAAGGGGATGAATTTGTTTGCTATTTAAGAGGGATGTTTAGTATTGGACTATGGGATGCAAAAGCAAAAAAGCTTATCCTCTGTCGAGATAGAGTGGGAAAGAAACCACTTCACTATTTTATTGATAAGGATAGAATCATATTTGGCTCTGAAATAAAGTCAATTTTACAAGACCAAACTATAAAAAAGGTATTAAATTATGAAGCGGTAGATGATTTTCTTAGTTTTTTGTGTGTACCAGCTCCTAAAACCATTTTTAAAGGAATATCTAAACTTTTACCTGCCCATATCTTAATTTGTACCTCTACTGGAATCTCCATTCGGGAATATTGGGATTTTAAGTTTGAAACTACCCCGGGATTAAACGAAGATGAATACAAGGAAAATTTAACTCATCTCTTGAAAGAATCTGTCCAATGTAGATTAATGAGTGAAGTGCCATTGGGGGCTTTTCTAAGTGGTGGGATTGACTCCAGCTGTGTCGTGGGAATGATGTCGCAATTATCTGAAAAACCTGTGATAACATCTTCTATTGGTTTTGATGAAGCGGTATTTGATGAATTGAAATTTGCCCGGCTGGTTGCCTCACATCTTAAAACAAATCATCATGAATATATCGTTAGACCTGATGCTTTAGAGGTATTATCTAAATTAGTCTATCATTTTGACGAACCTTTTGCGGATTCTTCAGCAATCCCAACTTATTATGTCTCTAAAATGGCAAAAGAGGATGTTACCGTAGCTTTGAGTGGCGATGGGGGAGATGAGTTCTTTGCCGGCTACAACTCCTACCAATACAATATTTCTCAAGATAGAATTCGTCGCCTTATTCCAGAATTTATCAAGCGATATATTCTTCGGCCTTTTTTAAATCACTATCCGAAATTTTTACGGGCAAAAAGATATTTAACCAGTATTTCCTCTTCATTTGAATCGACACTGATGATGAGCAAGTCTTTTTATGATGCTCAAATGAAACAACAGTTATATACGGATGAATTTAAGTCCCAACTAAGTGGTTATGACCCTTTTGTTGTCCTGGAACCTTATTTGAATCGCTCAAAGGGATGGGATACACTCTCCAGAGCCCAATATATTGATGCTAAAACCTATCTTTCGGATGATATATTGGTTAAAGTTGATAGAATGAGTATGGCGGTATCTTTAGAAGTTCGCGCACCTTTGTTAGACCATAAATTAATTGAATTTGTTGCGACTATTCCTCCAGAACTACGATTAAAAAAAGGTGTATCTAAATATATCCTTAAAAAAAGCATGGAGGAATTAGTTCCATTAGAAATATTAGAAAGAGGAAAGAAAGGATTTTCTGTCCCCCTTAATCTCTGGTTAAAAAAAGACCTGAAAAATATGGTTGAAGAAACCCTGCTTGTCCCAAAAGCCCTTCAGCGGGGATACTTTAAACCTGAATATATCCAATGGATGTGGCGTGAATATCAAAAAGGAACTAAAAACCTTGCTACCCAATTTTGGTGCCTGTTGATGTTTGAACTCTGGCATAGGGCATATATTGAGGGAGAACAGATATAATGAGAAAGATAAATGTTATGCATTTAGTTTATTCTTTAACCAGGGGTGGGATGGAAACAGGATTGGTTGCACGGGTGAATAAACATAATCAGGACTTATTTAACCCTGCTCTTTGCTCTTTTACCACAGGAGGTGCTTTAAAGGAATTAGTAAAAGACGGCATCGAAATAGTAGAATTAAAAAAGAAAAAAGGGAATGATTGGACACTTCCTCTAAAATTGATGGGGTTATTTAAAAAGAAGAATATTCAGATTGTTTATACCCATAACTGGGGAACCTTGTGTGAAGGTGTCATTGGCGCTCGATTGGCTGGTGTCCCAATTGTTATCCATCAAGAACACGGAACCGTCATTGATGTTGTTAAATCTAAAAAGATAAGATTTTGGGCTCAACGATTTATCTTTAATTTTGTGGACCAAATAACAACTGTTTCAGAATCCTTACGGAAATTAATGATTGACTCTCTGGGAATAAATGAAAAAAAGATTATTACTATCTTAAATGGCGTGGATTTAGACAGATTTAAAAATAATATAAATAAAAATGAAGAGAGGAAAAAACTTGGCTTAAGCGTTGATGAACCTGTAATTGGAACAATAGGTAGATTCGTTCCGGTTAAAGACCATAAGACGCTTTTATTCAGTATGTTAGATATAAAAAATGAGGTTCCAGGTATAAAATTACTCCTGATTGGCGATGGCCCACTAAAAAATGAATTGGAGGCTCTTGTAAAAAAACTTGGATTAAGTGAAAATGTTTTAATGCCTGGCGAAAGAGGTGACATCCCGCAATTGTTAAAAACAATGGATGTGTTTATCCTTCCTTCTCTATTTGAGGCGATGTCACGAACTATATTAGAAGCATTTGCCTCAGAAATACCTGTTGTTACTACAAATGTTGGTGGAAATCCTGAGGTCATAACTCACAACTTAAACGGTTTATTAGTTCCGCCACAAAATCCAAAGGCATTAGCCGGGGCAATAATTAGTCTTCTTAAAGACAAAAATAAGGCATTTCGATTTGGAGTGGCTGGAAAAAAATTAGTCGAAGAAAAATTCTCTCTCCAACGAATGGTCGAGGATGATGAAAAATTGTTTAAATATCACCTGAAAAGAGTAGGTCTCTTGAAATATGGGAACTCATCCTGATGGCACTGACTTGAGCACTATAGCCATCTATTTTGTTGTAGTATTTTTAACCACAAAGATGATATAGCACTTATTAATCGAAATTTGACCCAGATATGGCTATGAAATTCCAAATCACAAATTCCAAAATACAAATAAATTCCAATGACCAAAATTCAAAACATTGCCCCCATAGTTTGGTATTTATTACTTGAAATTTGGTGCTTATTTGAGATTTGGTGCTTGGGATTTGGGATTTTTTACTTATCCACCCTGAGTAAAATTTTGACTAATAACTGCTATAGGATTTATAAATTATAGTTGACAATAATTTTAAATTATGATAAACTAAACATTATGAAAATAAATGTTTCGCAAATCATAAAGGTAATAGAATTCTGGCAGAATACCTCAAGAGGAGATAAACTTTATCCCAGGGCTATCGTTGAAGCAATAGACATTAAGACCAGCGAGATTGTAGATATTATTGGACCAAGACGAAGTGGTAAATCCTCTGTTCTAAAACTATTGATAAAACATTTAAACCTTAAGGATAATTCTTTATATATAAATTTTGAGGACCCCTATTTTATCGAGCACGACCACCCATCAATTATTGAAGAGATAATATCAGTTTATAAAGAATATTTTAATCCAGGTCTTTGCTACCTTTTCTTTGATGAGATACAGGTAATAAGCCAATGGGAGCGAACTATCCGAAAATTGCGTGATTCATCCCAATTTAAGATATTCATAACTGGTTCGTCATCAAAACTTCTCAGTAGTGAGATAGCATCTTTGCTAACCGGAAGGCATTTGTCTTATCAACTTCTGCCCCTCTCATTTGGTGAATACCTTCAATTCAAAGGGGTAGAGATTCTTAATAAAAAGGACATCATATTAAAAGAAAAACTTTTACTTAAACTCTTTTCAGAATATCTATCGAAAGGTGGTTTCCCTGAGGTTGTTTTAACCGACAATTTAGAACTTCCCGGGCAATATTTCCGGGATATTATCCAGAAGGATATTGTTATGAGGTATGAGGTGCGTGAAAAAGGCATTCTTGAAAAGATGGCTATTTATCTTATAAGCAATGCCACAAAAACTACCTCTATTGAATCGCTTAAAAAGACCTTCAATATTTCCTATAAACTGGCATCTACCTATTTAGATTATTTGAAGGAGGTATTTTTGCTTTTTGAGATTCCACAGTTTTCCTATTCCTTAAAAAAACAGCAAAAGGGGTTTAAAAAGATATATGCTGTTGATTGTGGACTTGCCAATGCTGTCTCTTTTAGATTTTCAGAGGATAAAGGCAGAATGCTTGAAAATTGCGTTTTCTTACACCTTTTGCAAATGGGGCAGGAACTCTACTATTATAAGACAGGGAATAATTTAGAGATTGACTTCCTGGTTAAGGATTTTAATGATAGAAAAATACCTATTCAGGTAACCTGGGAATTTGAGAGTAAAAAAACAAAAGGTCGTGAATTATCCAGTCTTATTTCTACCATGGATGAACTAAAACTGACAGAGGGAATAATTCTTACCTACGATGATGAAGATAGTATTTCGATTGATAATAAATTTATCAATATAAAACCGGTATATAAGTGGTTACTGGAAAGGGAAGGTAGAAATGATTAAATCTCTTATAAAAAGTATTTTGTATTATAGCGGCATAACACAACTCCTTCACGATTTTATCGCCTCAAAGACAAGATTAGCGGTGATATTGAGGTATCATTCCGTCGCAGATGAAGACTTCGTTTATGCCACCCCGAAAATAACCGTTTCGACAAGAGATTTTGAAAAACAAATAAAATATCTCTCTAAAAAATATAATATTATTTCTCTTGAAGATATTGCTGTCCACATTAAGGAAGGCAAAGAGTTACCCAGGAATTCATTAGCCATTACCTTTGATGATGGGTATAAAGATAATTATCTAAATGCCTATCCTATTTTAAAAAAATATGGTGCGACCGCGACATTTTTCCTTGCCGCAGGATGTATCGATGGGAAAGATATACTCTGGACACATCGAATCATCCATCTGGTCAAGGAGATAAAAAAGAAAGAAATCTCCCTTGAAAACCATCTCCTTAAATTTGAAACAGTTAAGGATAAATTAGTGTCGATAAATATCCTTAATTCGATAATTCTGCATCTTGACCAATCTAAAAGGGAAGAATTTATCACGGATTTAACCAGGAAATTTGAAGTAGGGATAAACAGAGAGGAACTTAGTCGTAAATATATGTTGTCCTGGGATGAGGTTAAGAAGATGGAGGGTATGTCCTTTGGTGGTCATACAGTTACCCATTGTAATCTGCCACATTGCTCTTATGAATATGCCAGGGAAGAAATTGAAGGTTCAAAGAAAATCCTGGAAGAAAAAATAGGCAAGCCGATAAATTTATTCTCTTATCCGAATGGCACAATTGAGGTTCATTTTAATGAGGAGAATAAAAAACTGGTTAAAGAGGCTGGTTTTATCTGCGCCGTAACTTCTCTTGATGGGCTGGCTGACAATAAAAGCGACCTCTATGAGTTAAGAAGAAAAGGGATTGGGAAAGAGACTAAATTGTATTGTCTGGCGACAGAGATTGTAGTAAATACTGTGTTATATTCTCATAGGGTTCTGCAAAATAGGATTTGGGGAAGATAAATGAGAGTTAGACCTGAAATTAGAGATAAAAATTCAAATATCAAATATCAAAATGCAAAATTACAAATCAAATTTCAAAAAGGACTTTAAGAAAAGACGGTATAGCGGTTATTAACTGGAAGTTTACATAGGATAATACCCATAAATAAGGCAGGAGAATAATCGTTCCGTTAGGAACATAATATCGGTAGGAATAGATAGACAAATCAATCAGTTCCGTAGGAACGATATATTGGTAGAAAATTTATGGAAAGCCATTTACCCATATATTGTCCCGTAAGCGTTCAGGTGGTGTAACAAAAGGAGATGTGGAGATTAAGGAGATAGGGAGATATTATTAAAAAAATTGAAATTAATAGAAACTAATAGAAATTTATGGAAATTTGTTGTTTTCCACAATCAATTTCTACCTATTTCTATAAATTTCAATCTATTTCTATTATCTTATCTCCATATCACTCTTAT
>JBFLYA010000224.1 GCA_040757115.1 bacterium
GTCATAAAAGTCAAGTTTCTTTTTGTTCACAATCAAAGATTTCATAAACTCTCCCATGAGGAGAGAAATATTATTAAATATTAATTATAAATTAATTAATAACTATATTAAACATATTATACGAGGGAGGTAGACCATGAGCAAGAATTTCGATGCGTATATAACACTCGATAAAACAGGTTTGGAGAACAAGTATGTGATCATTGTAAATGGCGAAGTGGTGGCAAAGGGCGAGAATATTGAGGAAATGCTTGAGAGAGTGCGGCAAGAATATCCTCATGAAAAACCCTTTGTGGCAAAGGTGCCTGAGGAAAGGATGTTGGTACTATGATACGTCAAAGGTTTAGAGAAGAAAAAAGTAGTTTAGGAATTGTTCTTCGCCCTGTAGCAGAGGTGATTTTGGAAAGGGATAGCTTTGCCGTGGAGACACCAATGTATGTAGATTCAGGTGCTGATGTTTCAATGATACCATTTCGTTTTGGCAGAGCACTTGGGTTTAAGCAAGAAAAGGAAGATACCATTCAAGAAATTAAAGGTGTTTCAGGGGCAGGAGTTCCCTATATTCTCAAGGAGGTTACTTTGGTGTTGAATAGCAGAAGGTTGAAAATAAGGATAGCATGGGTATTATTAGAAGAAGTGCCGATGCTTATGGGAAGAATGGACATATTTGATAAATTTCGGGTGGTCTTTGATGAAAGAAATGCGTGGATTGATTTTGAGGAATGACGGCGGAACAGCGTATAACAGAGCGTATCTGGTTTCGTGCCTTCGGCACTCCGCCCAAATTCCTCGCTTCGCTCGGAACTTCAGATACGCTCAGCCGATAACCAAAATGTCGCTTCGCTCCATTTTGGTTATTGGGGTGCGGATGAGCGAAACGCTTCAGCAGATGTAATTCGAGGGAAATTTTTGAAAAAAGGAAGTTGCTCTGCGTCACTTCGGCTATCAGCGGCGGCGGGGAACCCATGAAGTGGGTCGCGCTTTGGGGTCGGGGCTGAAGTCAAAATGTCCCTTCGGGGCACTTCGCTCATCCGCATCCCGATAGGCGACATGCACTTAGAGGATATATCATAACAGTTAAATCCGATGAGAGATATGGGTGAAACTACAATGAAGCAGATTAATAACATCATCAGGGAGTTTAAAGTGAAAATTGAAAAACTCTATGGCAAAAGATTAAAGAATCTCCTCCTCTATGGTTCATGGGCGAGGGCAGAGGCTACAGATGATTCCGATATTGACCTAGCTGTGGTTTTCGATGGTGAGATTACACCAGGAAACGAAATAGATAGGATGATAGATATCATCATGGAGATAAATCTAAAATATGGTGTTCTAATATCAGTCTATCCTGTATCTGAAAGGGATTATTTTGCTTTGAAAAGTCCATTACTTATGAACATTCGAAGGGAAGGAGTGCCTGCATGAAAGAAGTAGCATCCCTCATAGAGAGACCAAAGAAATATCTTAAGAGTTCTAAGATGCTTATTGACGAGGGGGATTATGAATCATCGGTATCCAGAGCATACTATGCGATGTTTTTCTCGGCTGAGGCTATACTTCTCACGAAGAATTTATCATTTTCATCTCACGGGGGCGTGATATCTGCTTTCGGAGAATACTTCGTCAAAACTAATATTTTTCCGAGAGAGATGGGCAGAGCAATTAACAGAGCATTTGAGAAAAGGCAGTTAGGGGATTACGAGTAGACCTTTGTAATATCCAAGGAAGAAGCAGAGGAAATCCTTGAGAATAGCACACATTTCATAGAAAAGATAATCCAATATTTAAAAGAGGGTAAGTTCCTATGAAGCACATGTGCACGTCGCCTAACAGAGCGTATCTGGCTTCGTGCCTTTGGCACTCCGCCCAAATCCTGCTTCGCAAGACTTCAGAGACGCTCGGAGCGATAGCCAAAATGACGCAGAGCTCGAACCCCTTTGGGGTTCGCATTTTGGTTATCGGGATGCGGATGAGCGAAAGGCTTCAGCAGATATAGCTCAAGGGGAATTTTTGAAAAAGGGAAGTTGCTCTGCGTCACTTCGGCTATCAGCGGATGAACGGCTGAAGCCAAAATGCCCCTTTGGGGCACTTCGCTCATACGCATCCCGTTATATGAAATTGTTAGCCATCAAAAACAGGAGAAAATACGATGGAAGAAATAGAATTTGCATTTGCAGATTCTGTTGAAGTAGAAGCAATCGGAAGGTTGTTAAAGCGATGTGGCTTGCCTTACGAGGATATTGCCAATCACCTTCATCACTTCATGGTGGCAAAGACGGGTAATGATTTGATTGGAGTAATTGGACTTGAAGTGTACGAGAAGGTTGGGTTGCTGCGTTCCCTTGCCATAACAGACGATTATCGGGGCAGGGGTATTGCAAAAGCAGTCTACACAAGGATATTGGCGTATGCCCATTTACAAGGGATTGAAAGCCTCTACCTGCTGACGACCACAGCGGAAGGCTTTTTCTCAAAGATGGGCTTTACCAAAGTGGAAAGGAACAACATTCCTGAATCTATTCAAGCCACAAAGGAATTTCAGAACTTTTGTCCTTCCACTGCTGTCTGCATGACCAAGGGAATTGAAAAAGACGCCCGATATTATCCAAAAGAGGTTCTACGTCTTCAACCCGATGTTCTAGGAGCAAGAATGTGGGGCATTGCGCTGGAAAAGACAATGTTCACATACTTTGAGGTGGAGTCAAACTGTCGGTTTGAGATACACGCTCATGAAAGTGAGCAAATCACGATGGTTCTTGAGGGGGAACTGTTTTTTGAGGTAGAGGGAAGGATTGTCGGCGTTAAGAAAGGGGAGGTCATAGCAATTCCTTCAGCCCTTCCCCATGCGGTATTTACGCGGGAGCAATTCGTAAAAGCGGTTGATGCCTGGTCCCCTGTAATGGAAAAGTACAAAAAATAACGATGACTGGCAACTTCACATAACACGGTGTTTGTGGAAATCTACGCTTTCCCAAATCCCACCAAAGGCGAGACTTCACAAACACCGAGAACGTTATCTGCAATGCCGTGGTCCTAAAGATTTAGAAAGATAATACCAATTTCTCAAATAAAGAATTGATAAAGTAACCCTTTGAGAGGAGGATAAAAAAAGTGTTGCTTACTCACAGAGGAAAGATAATAGCAGAAGAGGAAAAAATTGCAGAAACATTAAGCTAGATTTGTGAGCATATTAAGAGTGAACATAGAAAGGGTAAAATCCCTTTGTTTATAATTGGCTCAGGGATATCAAGCTCTTTAAAAGATTCTTCTGGCAAACATCTTGGCAAAGGTATTCCTGATATAATACGAATGATAGAAAAACTTAAAGAGATATCATCTAATTATTCTTTACCAGAAGACCTTAATCAACTTTTTAAAACATGGGAAAGTTCAGAGGAAAGGAAGAGAGATAGGAGTATCGTTTCAAGAATTCTTATGTATTTTAAAGAGCCATCCTTGGAGGAATTGCGAAAGATTTGGAGCGAATTTATAGAGTGGTTACTCTATAAGTGTGTTGATGAAGAAAAAAATATAGGTATGATAGAAGCTAAACCTTCTATTGCCCATGAAAAGATTGCTGAGATGTATAAAAAGGCTGAGGATGGTGGAACTAATGCTATTTGCCTGACAATAAACTTTGATAGCCTTCTATACAAAGCTCTGAGTGCAAAATTTGATGAATTTGATGAAAAAGGAAAGATTAAGAAGAAAAATGCCTACACATACTTTGAGCCTGAAGGATGCGAAGAGTTTTTCAAAAGAATGGAACACCATAGTGCTGTGGCCGAAATCCAAGCAAGAGAGAATGTCTTTTGGGCGAAATGTAAATCCTCTCTTTGCAACTTGAGAAACAAATCAATTCCTCTTTTAATTTCTGTAAAATACGGCCTTGGGGGTGCCCCTACCAAATGTGAATGTGGAGGATCGAGGGATATATTAATCGCTTTCCCTGGGACATACGAAAAAGATAGAATAATGCAAGAGATGCTTGCTAAGATTTGGAGATACCTTGCCTATAGAATAAGTTGTGTGATTACAATTGGGTTAAGTGGAGCATGGGATCCAGTTCTCATAGCATTTCTCTCGGATCTCCTTGGAGAAAGAGGAATTCCCTTGATTGATGTCAACAAAAAACCAGAAGATTCATGCTTAGTAAAAGAGATTGTTGAAACTGGGGTTTTTGATGCAGTAAGCATCACACAACCTGCTGACAATTTTATGGAGGACTTTGTAAAGAAATATGGGAGTTATGATCTGTGATTCAGACAGTAGACTATAGACATCAGACTTCAGACTAAAACGGGCAGAAATTGCACAAGAATGAAGGCTTGGGAGAGCTACCTATACTTCTGTAGGTAAGGCTTAGGGAAAAATTCAGGGGGTGAGGTTTTGAGGAAGGCTTCTCGAATGCCACTAATTTCCTGCATAAATAGAGTCTATAGTCTTGTGTCTGATGTCCAGTGTCTGAATCACAGATCTTGATAATCCAGAGGTTATGAATTATATCTCGAAGGATGACAAGGAGATAACTTCATTTAATTTATATATGTTTACAGATACACCAATTTCTCTTGTCAATAAAGATGGTGTCAAGAAAGCAAATTTCCCTTTGCCTCCAGGAGAAATGTATATTTTACTACAGAAGATAATGTTAAAAGAGCATTAGAGCTTGGAGAAGGTGATATAAGAATCGGAACTCTTGATAAATCTTCTAATCCAGAGGTTAGAATTACACCTGATAGGCTTTTTCAGCCTCATATTTCAGTTTTAGGTAGAACAGGGTCTGGCAAATCTTATTTTGTTAAAGGATTGTCGAGGCATATTAAAGATAGAAATATTATCATTTTTTCACCCACTGATGAATACAATGAAGTTGGCAAGAAATATGGAATACAAGTACTTTCAAAACAAGATATTCTTTTGCCTTTAAAACCAGACTTTATGGGGTCAATTTATAATTTAACCCTTCAGGAAGAGATGCTATTGAAAAAATTCATGACAAAAGTTTCTCTCAAAGAAAAAATTTTTAGTGGAGAAATAGCAAACCAACTAAAAGATTGGGTTGCTCAGGGTTCTATTGTCTCTAATAAAAAAGGAAAAACAAAACAGATAAATCTTTTTGCATCAGAAGAGATATTATCTGAAGAATGGGAAGAGATTAAAATCCCTAATTATGTGAATACTACCTTACATAAATTACAGTCAAAACCCCTTTATTTTTCTAACAAACCTATGAAGGTTCTTGAGAACTCTCTGATTTTAGATATGAGTGAAATAGAACAGGAAGTTCAAGAAATTATTATTCGTTATACACTACATAATATTCTTGAGAAATATCGAAGTAAAAAGGAAGGAGTTGCTCGGCCAAAACTTCTTGTAGTAATAGAGGAGGTGCATAACTTTGCTCCGACTATCCAAACGACTTTTTGCAAGGATAAAATAATACAAATAGCCAGGGAAGGAAGGAAGTTAGGAATAAACCTATGTCTTTTAAGTCAACGACCTCGTCATTTTGACCAGACTGTTCTTTCTCAATGTAGTAATCTATTCCTTTTTCATATTCCCCATCCTGATGATGTCAATCATGTCTTTAGTGTTTCTCCTTTTTACAGTGGAAACTATGTTGAATTAGTTCAGAGACTTGATGTAGGAAAATGTTTAATAGTGGGGAATGTCTTTAGGTATCCCATTGTATGTTCGGTTAGCTTTGAAAACACAATGAATGTTTGAAAACTACCTCATATCTAATGGCTAAATGAGTAGTTTCAAGTTTGAGTCTTGTTTTGTTAAATCATTTTTGCTATCAACCTAAGAGAATTAAAAAGGTAGATTATGCGAATACTTGCAAAATTAAAAAGAAACCTGTCCTGGTAATGCTGACAAGGCTATAACTGTTGGAGCGAGTAAGGATGAAAAGATAGCTAATTACAGCAGTAGAGGGTTTGTATTTCAAGAAAAGCCGGATTTGCTAGCCCCGGGTTCTCTTTCTATTGGCAAATTTAAGGTTATGGGAACTTCTATCTCCACACCAAT
>JBFLYA010000225.1 GCA_040757115.1 bacterium
TAAAAAAATTGAAATTAATAGAAACTAATAGAAATTTATGGAAATTTGTTGTTTTCCACAATCAATTTCTACCTATTTCTATAAATTTCAATCTATTTCTATTATCTTATCTCCATATCACTCTTATCTCCTTATCCCCTTTCTTACACTTTTGATATATAGCCTGAACGGTTACAATTTTTCTTCCAGAATCCTCTTTAATTTCTCATGCATGATATACCATATTTTTCCTTCTGCAGGGTTTTGGGGTGTAGGTTTTATTTCATTATTGAGTAATTTTTCAACACATTCTGCCATCAATCTGAAGACAAAATCAAATCCACGCTGGCGAATTTCTTCGATTGACTTACAACCTTCCAAACTGAATGGTTTTTGATATAAAATATCTCCAGTATCAATTCCACGGTCCATAAAATGTATCGTCCCAATTGTCTCATCATTATTAAGATATGCCCATTCGATGACATTCATCCCACGATATTTTGGTAAAAAGCCGGCATGGGCATTAACTACCTTTAGATTGGGGATATTGAGGATGATTTCTTTCACAATTCCCACGCTAAATGCTATTAAGATGTTTATCTGTAGTTCTTTAATGAGATTGGCACATTTGTTGGTGTTTAAATAATTAACAGAATAAACAGGAACATTGTTTTTAACTGCCCATTCATAGATAGAAATTCGTTCCTGCTCTGGTATTTCATTTTTTCCCTTTGGGATTTCCTTTGTTTTATTTTCTTTAATCAACCCTGATTTAACCATTATTTTCCTGAAAATCCCTAATCCTTCTGTCTTAAGTTGAAGTTTGAGAGAATTTAGTAGATTTTGTCCTTGTTTTCTTTTGACAAGAATTATGGCAGAAACAGGAATATGGCGTTTTTCAAATTCTTTAAGCACGGTTATGCTGGCGCGATTATAAGCTCCGCGAGTGATTAATCCAATTCTCATTTAAGAATCTCCTCTTTTAATTGTTTTATAATCCTGTCTTCTAATATCAGTGCATCTACGAAATATTTTGTTGCCCAACTGGGGTAAGAAAAGATACGATAGTCGCCCCAGATAGGGTGTGAACCCTTTATTCCTGCTTGTATTCCTTTATCAGAGGAATTTAGAACCTGCGTCGAAATGAGGAAATCATTCATTTTTAATGAGGCATTCAAATATTTAAAATCTTTAGTCTTTTCAAATAACCTCATCCAGATAATTGACATCTGAGCACAGCCGGTTAAACAACAAGAAGTAACGGTTGGTTTCCAATCAGAATTATATCTTCCTTTTAAAGACTTATCAATCTCAAATCTTTTTAAAAGGGCATCAGCCGAGATTGTAGCTTTTTCAATATATCTTTGCTCATTTAATAGAATGCCTGATTCTAAAAGTCCCTCAATGGTATATCCAATGGTATGAGTAAGTGGCTCAAAATTTCTTTTTGGGCTATTATCACAATCTTTAAACCAGCCATTTTCCTGTTGTAGTGTTAGTGCCCATTCGATATTTTTTCTTGCGGCTTGTCGGTATTTATCTTCTTGATTTATCTGATAAAATTCTAACAATGGCAAATCAACCCTTGTATCATAGACCCGCACAATATCTAAATAGACATATTGTCTCCAGGCACCATCATCATCTTGAACTGCACATATCCAATCAGCCGCCTTTTTAGCCGCATTATAATATTTTAAATCATTCGTTTCTTTATAAGCCCTGGTTAAACCCTGGAGTATCTGGCCTGTATTAAACACTGTAGGTTTAGCTCCTCGACCAACATATCCCCCTTGAAAGGCACCATTTTCCATCTGGATGGAAAGTTCAAAATCAGCCATTTTAATGGCACGATTTCTTATTTCCTTATATGAGGTCAGGTGATAATAATCAAAGAAGGTAGGGATAATATAACCGGTTACCTCCGGGTAAGAACTTGACCAACCTTTATCAAAGAAATATGTTGCCACTCCACCATCACCCGTTGTATCCTGGGCTCGACACAACCAATTTATGGCCGCATCTATATATTTTGTATTTGTCTGGTAATCATCCCGTTCAGGTTTTATTAATAACCAGTCGTGATAGATTATCTTAAATCGGGCTGGATAAATTAAATTGCGGACCATTGCTATTCCAAATTTAATCTTTTGTTTAATACCATCCATCAGTTAGAACCTCCTTTCGGGACTTTTATTAGAATTCTGCAAAACCAAGGAACTATAGTTTTTAAGCGGGTATTTAAAACCTCTATTTTTATCAATTTCCTCCAAAGAGCAAAATGCAAAAAGCAAATATAAAAATTACATATCAAAATGTAAAATTATCTCTTTCCTTTCAGCGTTAAAATACTTGAAGCAAAGATATTACCAAATTCCTCCAACTCTTTGAGAAACCGTGCTACTTTCTCTGGTTTAGCATGTTTACTATCACGAAGTAATGCAAGCCATAACTTACTTTCGTTAACAGTCTTTTCTCGAAGTCCTTTTTGAAATTTGATTTGTAATTTTGCATTTTAATATTTGATATTTGATTTAATTTCAGGTCTAACTCTCAGTTATCTCTCCTAATCCTATTTTGCAGAACCCTAGACTTTTATTAAAAATTCCTTTGTCGCCTCTTTGGTGATTAACATACATTCCGTCTCGGATAAAGGGTGAAGGTCACACTTAACCCCCTCAATGGCAAGATTTTTTAAATTAATATTACTGAGTTTAAAAGAAAAATCTCTTTCTATGAGTATGTCAGAAATACATCTATACTCAAATCTGTCTTCTTTTATTATTCTAACCGCTTCACGCCTTTTCCACCACTGAATAATATCCTGACATAATCTCACATAAATTTTATTCTCAGATAACCATTCTAATATCTCTTCATATATTCTTTCCCGGCCTGGATTTTCTTTTTCATTAAATCCCTGTTGATGCCAGAGAATTATACCTAATCCATTATAGTTTTTAGCCATTTCCAATAACCTTTTGATATTGGTTAATGCTTCATCTGGGGAGTATTTCTGATAAGTAAATAATGTCGTATCCATAATTATCAGTGGTAACTCGATTAATGGCAATTTTTTATTCTCTTTAATATGATAAAGATACAAAGGGAAACTGCATCCTGTTCGGAATCCTTCATGGTCAGCATAGCCAACCGTAGTATCATATTCAAAACCTGCCTCTGTATAAACTTGCCATGTGACCTCCGGATTAAATCTTAGATAATGACCTCTAATGCCGTTGATAGGATAACTTGATATTTTCTCAACTCGCTTCTTTTCACATAAAACTTGATTGTGCCTATTATAAGAATCATAACTTGCGTGTAATCCAATCTCAAATCCTTGTTGACTAATTTCTTTAACAATATTTTTTAGTTTTTTATTTCTGATTTTATATGTACTATTATCTGCTAATAGATAAAAGGAAGAGAGATAGCCGTATTGTTTTTCTAATCGGACTATTTTCTCAAAATTCCAGTAAGGGTCCTCATATCGCAAGCAATTATAAATCTCTAATATTCCATTTTGAATCCATTGATATTTACATTTTAGAGTTCCGACGATTATCTCTCTTATTCCTTTTTCCCATAGTTTCCATTTCTGAATATCGTCCACATCATGCGTTAAACAAACTGCTGATATTCTTCCTTCTGGCCAGTACCACTTCTGAACGAGAACCTCTTTTTGCCTCTTTGCACAATATAAAAATATTTGCTGTAAGAAGGTTAGATAAATGCTGACAATCGGTGTTTCAACAAGTTTATCCAACATACTGTAAGAAGATAAGAACCTATCGTGAATATCTCTTTTAAGTGATAGAATTTGCTCCTGACATGTCACTAAATAGAATGTCGAGGCAATAATATCAATTTTAATGTCTATTATGGTTACATTCCCCTGTTGTCTGGTAGATAAAATATCATTATCAAAACAAAGATTTTCAGCGTCAAGATAAGTAATTTTTTTTAAAATTTCTGATAAGAATTTATTTTCTAAAGTAACGATTTCCTGCCAATAGGATTGTGTTTTATCTTTATCCAGCTTAGACTTGAAAAGGGAACGAAGCGATATAAATTCTTGACTACAAGGGATATTGACAATTATTCCTGTTTTTTCAAGACAATTGGGAAGACTGTCTCCATAATTTATTATCAACAAAGGGTTAGTTTTAATAAGTTCCTTATGATTAGAAGAAACAACATAAGAAATCCCTATGGTATTAAGTAATATCTCAAATACATAGGTAATCTCGTTATCAATTGCAGAATCCCAGTTTTTATATATTCCAATCATTTATATCTACCCACTAAAAAAAGTTTTATCTGACTTTTAATTTCATTTATATTTTGAGATATGGCTAAAGCGATAGAATTTATCTTACTTACCGCAAAATAATGTTTGAGTTCTCCACCAAATCCTCTTTTAAATTTTTCAATTGAGGGAGTATTAGCTCCGACAAGGTCGAACTCTTTAATCTTCCCTGAAAGATGCTCAAAAACTGTCCAGAAGGTTAATGATGCTCCACCACTACTGCGTAAAGTCGGGTGACTCGCTCCAAATAGATAATAGGCTCTTTTATTATCCGTAACAATGAATACCCCGGCGATTAATTCCCGATTAACATCTCTTGCAAAATACATCTGAGCCTGATTTAGTGATTTTAGTTTTGTATAGACATTTGCCATCAATTCTGGTGAAGAAGGTTGTAGTCCCTGTTTTTTATAAGTAACTTCATAAAGTTGATAGAACTCATCAATGTCTTCTTGTGGAGTAACCTCGATATTCTCTTTCCTTGCCTTTTTTATATTACGAATAGTTGTGGACTCCATATTATCCCAGACATAGCTCAAATCTTCTATGTTGATGATATAAGTATATCTCACTTCATGGGTAAAGTTATTCCATGTAAATGGTCTAATATCCTCATAGGAGATATGATGAGCCATAGTTATTTTATCGTAAGTCTTTATGAGTTCTGGAATTATAGTGTTAGCCACATCTCGTTGCAGGGTAATGCGTTTTTTATAGCTCAGAGATGATGGGTCTTTACATAATATCCCTCCATAGGGCGTAAATTTTGGGATAAAGATATATTTGAATCTTTTTTCCTTTCGTTCGACAAAAGATATCCCTCCAATTAGTTCATCTCCTTTATAGCAGGTTAAAATTTTAAACTCACCACTTAAAGAGGTTATAATTTCTAACCATTTAGAAGAAGAAAATATAGTTCCTTGAGGTGATTTTTGGACGAATTCATCCCATTTATCATATTCATCTTTTCCTAAATATCGTGTCGTATATTTCTCCTCAACACTTTCCTCAATGGATAATTCATTACTCTCCATTTTTATTTCCTTTTGAAGATAGGATGGAATTAAGTATTTCAGTGAGATTTAAACCAAGTCTTTCATAAGAGAATTTAGCTATTTCTGCAGAAATGCCTTCAAATTTTAAACACTTTTCTTTATATTTATTATACAGTTCAATTATTGCTTTTTTAATCTCTTGAGGGTTATCCGGTTCTATTACCGCGCCAGTATTTGTTTTTCTAATTATTTCTGCGGCGACTCCAGTTGAAGGAACAAGTGCCAGAATTGGTTTTTTTGCTGCCAGATATTCAAATATCTTACCGGTCACAATATAATCTGTCATATTACCTTGCTTCTGAATAAATAAAAGAAGGACATCTGAAGAGCTCATATACCGTATCGCCTCATTATGAGGTAGCCAATTAATTATTTTTAAGATTTTATCCCATTTAAAGCCGTTCACAAGTGTTTTATATTCTTCTTCCAATATCTCTCCTAAAAAAATTACACTTATCTCTTTTTCTATCCCTTGATTTTCTTCAATTAACTCTGTCAGTGCCTTCAAAAAGTACTCTGGTGTTCTCCCTCGATAAAAACTGCCTATATAACTCATTGTGAATTTTTCCGATAATCTTTCTAATGTTATCCCTTTAAAGTCATCCGGGTCAAATCCATTAGTAATGGTGATAAATTTCTCCTTTTCTATATT
>JBFLYA010000226.1 GCA_040757115.1 bacterium
CCGCTCTCCTGCAATCTCTAATCTCCCGTTTATAGTTTATCCTTGCTTACTTCATCTTGTTACCCAACTTGTGGGTAAGGATTAGACCCCCGCCAGCGGGGGACAACGGCCAATCAATCACTTGAATGGCGACAGAGCACTAGTATAAAGGTTAAAATAGTGTATAGGATTCTGCAAAATAGGATTTGAGGGAGATAACTGAGAATTAGACCTGAAATTAAATCAAAAATCAAATTTATCTTGCTTCCAATTATAGCACAAGAAATTACTTAACTACAACTACTGGACAGGGGGTATGACCAATGACCTCTTCAGTTACACTGCCCATAAGGACTCTTTTGAGTCCTGTCCTGCCGTGACTACCCATAAAAATAACATCCACTTTTTCATTTTTTGCTAATTCTGTGATGACTTTATACGCCTCACCTTCTCTGACAAAGGTTACTACCTTAATGCCATCTGCTTCTGCCTTTTCCTTCACTTCATCAACAAAACCTTTGGCTTGTTGAATGAGGGTTTCTGCCACCTCTGGAGCTTCGCCATAAAATTCAGTCGGAACATCCACCACAGATACGACCTTCAATTCCCTATGGTATGATTTTGTAAAAGATATAGCCCTTTCTGTCGCTCCCTGACTACATTTGGAGCCATCAGTAGCAAGAAGGACATTTTCCCATCCTATGACAGTATCTCCTGGAATTACCAGCACATCCTTCTGAGTGTGACCTATAATACGGGCAGTAACACTGCCAACCAATATTCGCTCCAGTCGCCGTAGTCCCCTTCTTCCTACAACTATCAAATCGTAGTTTTCACTTTTGGCTAAATCAACAACCCGTTCATATATCTCACCTTCTTCGCAAATAGTCTTAATTGATACCCCTTCGGTTTTTGCTAATTCATCAGCTTGAGATAAGGCATCCTGATATGGTTTTTTCATAGAGCCCATAATATCTCCCACACTAACTAAATCAAGATCGCCTGTATATGGTGGGACAACAGAAACAACCGTTATCTCACACCCTCCCTTCTGAACGAACTTGAATGATTCTTTTAGAGCATGCAAACTTGTTTCTGAACCATCAATTGCCACCAGTATTTTTTTATATCTTAACATCTTCGTTAACCTCCTTCTTCAATTCGCCATCCACAAATTTCCTGCATTTATTATATGCTTTCTTTCTTAAAAAGTCAAGGGGAAATTAATAGGAGGCAGATTTTCGCAGATTATCAGATAAGAATTAAAATAAAAATCCTGCGAAAAATCTGGTCCCAGTAATTTTCCCTTGACAAATACCTCTGAGAATGCTAAACTATTTTCGTTTTAAATCAAACTATTTCCTGGAGTATTTATAATAGCACACGGATGACACAGATTTAAACCGATTCTCGCTGATTTCTTTCTCTTTATTCTCTCTTCTGTTTTGTATCCGCAAATATCTGCATCATCTGCGTTATCAGCGTGTTATTATTTTCTTGATTTTAAAGGAGAGTAAATTGAAGGTTGCAAAGGCATTAAAGGTAGGTATATCACTGATAGTTTTAATAATTACAGCGGTAACCGTATGGGCATCAACAGGAGTGGAAGTAGCAAATGCTAATGTGGTCTGGTGGATATGGCCATTGTCGTTATTCATTTTTACCTTTCTCCTTGGTATTGTAGCAGTTCTTGGGGGTGTAGGTGGTGGAGTATTATATGTGCCGATTGTCAGCGGTTTTTTCCCTTTTCATCTTGATTTTGTCAGAGCTGCTGGCCTTTTTGTAGCACTGGCTAGTTCGCTTGCCGCAGGACCTGGTCTGCTTAAAAGAAATCTGGCTAATCTTCGTTTAGCATTACCAGTGGCGTTAATTGCTTCATCTGCCGCTATTGTCGGGGCTATGCTTGGACTTGCACTACCAACAAATATTGTCCAACTCTTACTGGGTATTACCATTATCTCCATTGTTATCATTATGGTTTTGGCTAAGAAATCAGACTTTCCAGATGTGCCAAAACCCGATGCCTTATCGCAAAGCCTGAAAATTATGGGCATCTACCGGGAAGAATCACTTGGAAAAAATGTTGAATGGTGCATCCACCGCACAATGAAAGGATTATCTATGTTTATCATTATTGGCATAATGGCAGGTATGTTTGGACTGGGTGCTGGCTGGGCAAATGTGCCAGTTTTAAACCTGATGATGGGCGTTCCGCTTAAAATATCCGTGGCTACAAGCTCATTCCTTCTTTCTATCACTGATACATCAGCCGCCTGGATTTATTTGAATGAAGGAGCTGTTTTGCCAATAATTGTTGTGCCATCTATTGCCGGAATAATGTGTGGTGCTATGATTGGTGCCCAACTACTTGCAAAAACAAGACCAAGGGTAATTAGATGGATAGTTATTGCCCTTTTACTCTTTGCCGGAATGAAAGCAGTTCTAAAGGGGCTGGGGATTGGATAATTAAGTCCAATCTGCCCCACCTGGGGCTAAATTAATCAGAAGGAAATATATGAATAGTAATAAAACCAAAACATCAGAAGAACAAATAGCCTATGCTAATGTATTAAATGTAGCCATGTGGACAGGACTGTCAATTTTGGTAGTTACCTTCATCGTTTATCTATCAGGGGTATTGCCCACTTTTATCCCGATTGAAGATATGCCTAAATACTGGGGTATGGCATCAAAAGATTTTATACATCACTTTCAGGCTCCTACAGGCTGGGGATGGTTAGCAATGGTAGGGAAAGGAGACTATCTGACTTTTGTAGGTATAGCCCTCCTTGCAGGGCTTACAGTCTTATGTTATCTGGTGATATTACCTATTCTCATGAGAAAAAAGGATATTCCCTATGTGGTAATAGCAATTTTTGAGGTTGCTGTTTTAGTCTTAGCCGCAAGTGGAATCTTAAAATCAGGAGGGCACTAACTTGTATTTATCTCTCTCACCGCAGAGAACGCAGAGTTCGTAGAGAATAAGCAACTCATAAACAACTCTCGTAACTGATTTCGCTTATTGACCATCTAATAATCTGGTTAAAAAACAATCAAATTCGGTAACCGTTCAGGGCTATACATTAGAAGTGTAAACAATAAAGGGATTAGAGTCAGACCTTGAATGTAGAAAGCAGTTCCTTTTACATTCAACATTCACGGTCTGACTCCAATAGTTTCCCTTCTCCGTTTCTCCCTTTCTCCGTTTCTCATCTGTCTTCTGACCTGTGTATTTATCCGTGCTAATCCGTGTTCATCTGTAGCTGAATAATTACTGAATAGTTACCATATTTTTTCTTCGTGGTCTTCGTGCCCTTCGTGGTTTATCTTAACTGCACAGCTCGACATTTTTTGCACTACTTCTCTTTTTCCTTCTGTAACTTCCTCCACAGAGATACCCTATCGATACCCAGAATTTGTGCTGCCTGGGTCTGATTATTCCCTACCTCATTTAATACCCATTGGATATAATCTGTCTCTTGCTCCTTGAGGGTTGGTATCCTCCCTTCCTTTTTTCTGAATGTTCTAACGCTCAAACCTTTCAGATCTTCTGGAAGATGACTAACCTCGAGGACATTTCCACTGGCAAGGGCAACCCCTCGCTCAATGATGTTTTCCAATTCCCGAATATTCCCAGGGAAGTCATACTCTCTTAATAAGGCAAGCACATCTTCGGATATTCCACTTATCTCCTTCTTCATTAAGAGAGAGTATTTTTTCAGAAAGTAATAGCTTAAAAGCACAAGGTCATCCTTCCTTTCTGAAAGCGGGGGCAGATGAAAGGAAAGGACATTTAAGCGATAATACAGGTCCTGCCTGAATTGCCCATCTTTTATGGATTCCTGGATGTTTCTATTTGTAGCCGCAATAAATCGGACATCCACCTTTATTGGCTTTGTAGAGCCAAGTCTTAAGACATCCTTTTCCTGAATAACCCTCAATAGTTTTACCTGCATAGAGGGAAGCATCTCGGTTATCTCATCTAAGAATAGCGTTCCGCCGGATGCCATTTCAATTAGCCCCTTCTTCATCGCTTGAGCATCTGTAAATGCACCCTTCTCATAACCAAACAACTCACTATTGAGGAGGCTTTCTGGGAAGGCACCACAGTTTATGGCAAAAAATGCTCCATTTGCGCGAAGGCTGTTAAAGTGGATATACTTAGCTAATAATTCCTTGCCTGTTCCGGTTTCACCGCTTATCAATACATTAGAGTCGGTTGGAGCAATCTGTTTGGCGGTGTTAAGTAGTCTTTGCATTGCTGGATCCTGGGTGATTATTTTAACCCTGCCCTGGAGGTTCTCCACCTGCTCCCGCAGCAACTTATTCTCCTTTTTAAGATTTACCTTTTCTATCGCTTCCTTGACTACCTGTCTAATCTCGTCTAATTTGAATGGTTTAGCGTAACTATTCACCACGAAGAGCACGAAGGACACGAAGATGTTACAGAACAAATCTCTTTATGCCTTTATTTATCCCTACAAAAATATCGCCTACAAAATTGTAGGGGAGTATCTCTTCTTTAACCAGAGTTTAAAAATAGGGTCAGTGAACTCGTATAAGCCCTTATCCTGTTTTAAAAGAATGCCTTTATCTATGAAATATTCGATATATCGGCTTATAAGATTAGAATTGCTTTTGGTTGTCTGACATATCTCTTTTGGAGTATGAAGGTTATGCACAGCCATTGCACAAATTATGCCTTTTTCCTTATCGCTGAAGGACTTAAATTCCTCAAAAAAGAGTATATCGCCTTCTTGAGCAAGAAAATCTCCGAATGCCTTTTGCACCAGTTCCTGGTTTATTATCTTCTCTCCTGTTCTGTTCAATTCCCTTCCAATAAATTGGACATAAAAGGGTATGCCTTTGGTGAGCTTATACAACTCTTCCAGTGCCTCTTCCTTTATCTCACCCTGTATATTCCGTATCATCAAAGCTCTGACCACTGAAATGTCAAAAGGGCCGATATGCCTTATTACAAACTGCCTGTAAAAAGCCGCAGATGGGGAAAGCACTGCGACATCCATCGTTCTTCTTATAGAACCCGATACACAGAGGATAGTTCTGGTCAAGTCTTCCTGGATAGTCCTTATTTTCTTGATGATGCCTTCACCGAGTTTTGTTCCGTTTTTTACATCCATAATTGAAGGGAATTCATCCAGGATTAAGACCAATCTCAGGTTAAGTTCCTCAGCAAGTCTTTCAGCAAATTCAAAGACTTTTTTCACCAGAAGATTTATATCCATCTCCCCTTTTTTGCCTGCGGCCAGTGAAATTTCAATATCTTCAAAGATACTTATCTTAACATCAATCGTCTTCAGAAAATCAAAAAACTTTGTTGCCGGGACCTTGAGGATATGTGCTATCTTATACTTTAAAGAGAGTCTCTTTTTCACAGCTTCAATAATAGAGATAGTAATCTGGTTGCAGAGGTCAACAGCGGTATTTTCAATAATATCCCAGAGTGAAAAATAGACAGCAACAATATCGTCTCTTTGGTTTAATCTTCTCGCCACTTCCTTGAGGATAGAGGTTTTACCAATTCTCCTTGGTCCAACCAGGGCATATCCCATTCTTACTTTCTCATCCGTGAGGGTTTGAAGCATTTCTTCAAGGATATCTTCTCGATCAACAAAATCTTCCTCTGTTGCTGGCTGTAGTGTAAAACTCATCTATGATACTCCTTTTTTAACAAAAGTGCTTTATGTCCTGACGCAATTGACAACTTCGGAACAGGTGATATTTTACAGGTTACCAATCTGCCCATTCTTAATTATATACCCTTGTGAGGCTATTGTCAAGCATTCTTTTCAGAACGGGTGTATGTAAAATTTGTGGGTAACTTTTAACACCTCTATTTTTATCAATTTCCTCCAAAGAGCAAAATGCAAAAAGCAAATATAAAAATTACATATCAAAATGTAAAATTATCTCTTTCCTTTCAGCGTTAAAATACTTGAAGCAAAGATATTACCAA
>JBFLYA010000227.1 GCA_040757115.1 bacterium
ACTATTTTTGTGCCTTTTTAGGGATATAAGTCAAGAAAAATATTTTTAAAAAAACTTAATTTTTTACTTGACATTTCACCATAAGACTTTGTGAGTCGCAGACTCATGAGCGTTTCTCCTGAAAATAGCGAATTAGTGAATTAGAGATTAGCGAATTAGTATAGTATCCACAGACTCGTATCCTCTGGTGTAGAACAGATATTCCCCCTTAATAAAGGGGGTTAGGGGGTTGTTCTTCCATTATTTTCATCCCCCTTTGTGAATCGCAGACTCATGAGCGTTTCTCCTCACAAACTTAGTATAAGAGGTATTATCAAAAATGTCAATACAATTTTATAAAATGGAATTTACAATATTTTATCTTTTATTTATTACCTGTGCTTTTATTTATGAATTTCTTGCTGAAGCCTCTATTAAAAAGAAACAAAGAGCACCAGGCAGAATAATGGCTAAATGGTCGTATAGCCTGATGGCAGGTTCTTATATCCTGATTCTTTTTGGTGCTCCAATTGAGTATTTTATGGTAAAAAAGAATCCTAACCTTATAATTACAGCGATTGGATTAATTATGTATATCTCAGGGCTTTTACTTAGACGGTTGGCTGTCAAGACCCTGAATAAATTCTGGAGTTTGCATATCGAAATAAAACAAAACCATAAATTGATTAAAGATGGACCGTATAAATATGTTCGACATCCAAATTATTTAGCTAGTCTTTTTAAAGGGTTTGGATTTGCACTTATTCCTAACTCATATTATATGGTGGGCTATATCATAGCTGTTTTTGTCCCCATACGATTAATTCGAATATGGATTGAAGAAAAAGAATTGATTAAAGAGTTTGGACAGGAATATCTTGATTATAAAAAAGAAGTCCCCCTATTTATTCCGTAGGTGAACAAGGCAATATTTATGTCGCAGATAGAAATATTGCCCCACAATATAAAAAAATTTGACAAAGTGGGTAGTTTTATGGTATAATATAAAAAACAGGTTGAATAAACTAATATGTATTGCCTGTGACAATAAGGGCAATATCTATGTAGAATAAAAAGGGGCAAGAAATGGAAAATGAATTTGTAAAGTGTATGAAGCAATTGTCTGTTTTGGCTAATCAAATTGAAAATGGTAATGCGGAAAATTTATATAGATACGAAGATATACGAGATATAGCGAAAAAAATAGCCCAGATGGTAGATGCCAGAGATGCGTATAATCAAGGGCATTCTGAGAGAAAAGCATACTATGCCGCCTCAATTGCTCAAGAACTGGGATTTAAAAATATAGAAATCGAAATCATAAAAATATCTACTTTACTCCATGATATTGGAAAAATTGCTATTGGTGAAAAGGTATTGCAAAAACCAGGCAAGTTAGATAATATAGAATTTAACAACATTAAAAAACACCCGCTTATTAGCGAACGAATTCTCACGCCAGTAGGACTTCCAGGACAACTCCTATCAGCCATTCGCTATCATCATGAATCACCTAATGGAAAAGGATATCCAGATGGTCTTTGTCAGGATGAGATTCCGATGGAGGCAAGTATTATTAAGGTTGTAGATGCTTTTAGCGCTATGATTTCAAATAGACCTTATAGACAGGCATTATCTTTTCAAGAGGCGATAAATCAATTGAAACAATCTGCGGGCGCAGAATTTGATGCTAATATAGTCGAGGTGTTTCAACAAATCATAGAATTAGAAGAAACAAGAAGAAATAAAACAAAAACTCCAGATAAAAAAATATTAATAGGAGATGGAGAACCGTTAAATGCCAATTTGCTTGTCTATGGTTTAGAAAAAGATGGATTTGAGACAATTTGTGCCCATAGCGGAGAGGATGTTCTGGAAAAAGTATATCATACTTATCCAAACCTTATACTTTTAAATGCCTGTTTACCAGATATATTAATTATTATCCGAAGGCTTAAAAATGACCCACGCTCTGGACACATCCCCATCATTACCTTTGGGGCAAAAACGACAGAGCAAGAAATTAAGATTTTAGAAAGTGGAGCAAATGGACATATAACTGATATATTTGAGTCTAAAAAAGTATCTTCACAACTCAATGCCTACCTGCGAAGGACAGACTATGAAAAATCACTTGACCCATTAACCGGCCTGCCTGGCAATTTCTTTATTAAAGAAGAGATTAAGGAAAGAATAAATCAACCTGAAAAATTTGCTATATTATATCTTGATATAGATAATTTAAAGGCAGTTAATAAAACCTATGGTTTTTTTCAAGGAGATGAGGTAATTAAATTAACGGCTAAAATCATCACTGAAACTATTAAAAATATTGGTAATCCAACTGATTTTATTGGACATTGTAGCGGAGACGAATTTACCGTTATTACCTCTGTATCTAACTGGGAGAAAATCGCTCATCAGATAATTTCTACCTTTGATGATGAAATTAAATCTGCATATCCACCTGAATCTTTTTCCACCCATCCTATCCTGACTATCTCTATTGGAATAGTTACCAATGAGAAGATAGAGATAAATAATTATTTTCAAGCCCACGCCTTAGCCTTAAAGGCAATAGAAGAGGCTAAATCCTTACCGGGCAGTTCCTACTATTTTGTCAAATCGTAACTATTTACTCAAGTAAAGTGTAACAAAGGAAAAAGGGGAAATGAAGAAAAATAGGAAAGGAAGGAGTATTTGGGTTATGGTTAGGAAATCAGTAGGGAAGTTGGGTTAAGAAGTTAGTGAAGGAAAAGACTAATTTCCTAATCCCTACGACCAAACAAGCATTTTAACCATCATCTATTTCTTTTCCCTTTTTCCCAGTTTTTCCATTTTTCCTTATGGACACCTTCAGATGGTTAAAGTGTTAAACTATTCGGAACGGTTCATTTTATCGTTTTCCCTATGATTTTTGTTGGAAATTAGAAATTAGAAATTGGGCTTTTGTCTCTCTCCCTAATTTCCAAATTCCAATTTCTAATTTCAATCCGCAAGATTTCAAACAAAAGTGAACCGTCCCTATATGTCAATATTTGAGCTTCATGAATTCGATAATTCATCGAATTTCACTTCGTGCTCTCCGTGCCCTTCGTGGTGAATAGTTACGGTCTTAATAGGTATTGCAATAGCTATCTGTACCTATTTAATTGCTATTTATCTGGAAAAGGAGACCTAAAATGTACGCTGTACTTATTGGAGGAATAGCGATAATTATTTTTGGGCTGATCTTTCTTTATATTGATTATAAAGCAAGACATCCTAAACTACATTGTTAATTACCTGATCACCACCACTCTCCCCGTCACCTTCTCATTTCTATCATTGGTGATAAGATAGATATATACCCCACTGGCACATGAATTACCGGCTTGATTAGTTCCATCCCAGTGAGCTTCATTAGTATCACCCGTTTTCTCATCTACCAATTCACCAGCTAAATTAAATATCTTCAACTTCCAGTAAGAAGTAAGATTTTTAAAGGTAATATATTTACCTGAATGAACAGTAGTTGGTTTAAATGGATTTGGATATACCTGGACATTGGATAAATTGGGTGCGACCAGACTACCAATAGCATAAATAGAAAAATGAGTGATATAAGCGGTTATACGATTATTGAAGGTATCTACTTCCTGATTAGAAGAGGCTAATTCCCAACCAGAACCTGTATAGTAAAATATCCGTAACCGACTTTCATCTAATCCTTTTACTTGCTCATCTGTGTAGCTTAAGGTAATACTTCCTTTTATCTCTAATTTAGTCGCTGGATTTGTTACCACATTAATTTCAATAACTACTGGATTTACATCTTGTGGTATATTAGGTGGCACAGATGGAGGAATAGTAACTTTTGTTATTTCTACATACGCATCCTGGTTAGGTGAATCTTTTTCAATTACTACTACTGTTTTTTCATCCTCTGATTTAATCACAATATCTTCATCAGAATCCTTTGGGATATTGGGTGTTTTTACCTCAAACAAATTACTTGTTCCTACCTTACCAGAACTCATCACCGTAATAAATACATTTGTCCCCGTGCCATTAATCGTTACTGTCCCTTGCCATGTGCCGCTACCAAAGACAATTACTTTTGGAGTAATCGTTCCTGATATATTATGTAGAGTTAAAGTACCTGGATCATTATAATCAAATAAATTATTTCCTACATCTAATGCCTTTACTTTAACATTAAATGGTATACTTTCTGCTTTGGGTGAGGTAATATTATCAAATTCAAAATGGTCTAAAGTAGATATAGGTTTAGCATTTACTTTAACTTCATTGACATCAAAGAGGATAGCCTGGCTATTTATATCTATCATCTTCGTCATTCGATATTTAGCCGGGTTAAAATCAAACTTAATGTCCGTTATTCCTGAATCCTTTACTTTAAATTCAATCTCAGCTAATATACAACTCTCAGATACCTTTCCTTCTAATAATCCACCGGCATAATCTACCGTGTCAACTCCAAATTGAGACTTAATCACCGGAAGATGGTGGGTCAATGATGACATATCCTTCCATACTGCCATATTCGAAGATAGTGACAGTTCCTCCATAAGTAGTAATTGGAATAGGTTGATTATCGCTATCTTTAAGCACCGTCCAACGATTATCAGGTTTATCAAAGACAAAGGAGATAGTAGCGGTGCCTGGTGCTTTAGCCTTAAATCTAACCCTGGCTAATATCCCTGAGCCATCTGCGGTATTAGTGGCAGGAACTAAAATTACACTATAGGCAATCTGTCCGCTATTATTAGTAGCACCGGCATAAAGTAATGATGCCTCTGGAGGAAAAGGTCCTTGAGTAATTTGTATGCCCTCTTCTACAGGATTATCACCTAATACCTCTAAACGATTATGGTCAAAGTCAAGGAAGACATCCAGTCCTGCCAAATTCACCACATCCTTTAACCAGATATCTAAACCAAATTCATCCCCCTTAGTCACGATTTTACTCTCCGGCTTAATCTCTAAGCGAGTACTGCCTAATACATTAAAGAGGGCTTCCTCTTCTACCTGTGTCTTCATTCCCTTTGCAGTAACAGTCTTAGTCCCTCGTACCATTAAAGGAAAAGTAAAGGTAGTAGAAAAAGTCCCCGCATCACTAGCAATAGAAGTAGCAATAGATCGAATAGTACCAAAATGTATGACTATATCCTCATTTATACCATAACCATTACCAGATAAAGTGATGATAGTGCCTACGGTCCCAGAGATTGGAGTAAGGATATAGATTCTTCCTCCTGTGATAAAGAACGAAATTGTAGATTTCCTACTACTGGTTAATCCCCAAGCTGTAATTGAAAGAGTGCCATAAGGTTGGGTGTCTATAGTAAATATGATATTAAATATACCTAATCCGTTCGTAGTAGCCGTGGCAATAGTAAAAGTTGTACCAAAGTCAATATGGATAGGTTCTATTGAATAAAAGTATTCTCCTTTTATTGTAATTACCATCCCTATAATTCCAATAGGGCTTCACGAAATTCCCTCACCCAAATATATAGAAAAAATTAGAGGTGGAGGACAGATATTCCCCCTTAATAAAGGGGGTTAGGGGGTTGTAAGTATATAAAGGGGGTTAGGGGGTTGTAAGTAAGAAGATTCATTACAATCCGAAATTGAAAACTTACGCCAGAGAACTTAGAAAGCAAGGGGTTTTATCAGAAGTATTGCTTTGGAAGTATTTGAGAAGCAGAAAGATGAATGGCTATCAGTTTATTGTAATTACCATCCCTATAATTCCAATAGGGCTTCACGAAATTCCCTCACCCAAATATATAGAAAAGATTAGAGGTGGAGGACAGATATTCCCCCTTAATAAAGGGGGTTAGGGGGTTGTAAGTATATAAAGGGGGTTAGGGGGTTGTAAG
>JBFLYA010000228.1 GCA_040757115.1 bacterium
TCTTTGCGTTCTTTGCGGTTGATTTCTTTGCGTTCTTTGCGGTTAAAAAAGGATAAACCACTTAATCTTAAAAAAACTTGAATATCGAGTTATACAAAGGTGTCTATCAAAGCAGACACCTTTTATTTTGGATAAACAAAAAGGAGAATTTGAATGCGAAAACTAATTATCATTTCTTTATTGCTATTATTTCCTGTTCACTTATTGGCTAATAATACAGGATTAGAGATGTTTATGGGACTTCAGGCAAAAATCATTGAGGTGTCAAATGAAATAAAACCTGTGGTTGTCCATATCGAGGCCGTCCAGAAAAAAGGTGGGGCTAAACGAAGGGTTTTAGGCTCCGGGGTATTATTAGACCGTGAAGGGTATATCGTTACGACTGAACATTTGATTAGTGAGGCTGATGAAGCAAGGGTAACAATGCTAAATGATGTTACAAAATACAGGGCAAAGATAATCGGAATAGATAAATTAACCGATTTAGCCTTGCTAAAGATAGAACATCAGCAGGAACTAAAATATCCTGTGCTTGGGGATTCAGATACAACTTGCGTCGGCGAATGGGTAATTGCCATTGGTAATCCTTATGGATTGGATGGAACAGTGTATCTTGGCATAATTAGCGCTAAGGGAAGAGACATTGAATCCGAAGGTGAAATAATAAATGAATTTCTGCAGACAGATACCTCAATCGACCCGGGGAGTAGCGGTGGACCTCTGGTAAATTTAAAAGGTGAGGTCATCGGAATAAATAGTGGTGGGGCAGGGAGAGGCATTAGTTTTACTATTCCTATCACCGTGGTTAAAAAGGTCATAAATAAATTAAAAACTCAAGGGGAAATCGAGCGGGGCTGGATAGGTGTCTCAATCCAGGAATTTAATCGGGATATAGCCCAACAATTTGGCTTGCCCGAAGTTACCGGCGTAATAATAAATGGTGTGTTCGAAAACTCTCCTGCGGCGGAAAGTGGACTTAAACCACTTGATATTATCACTGAATTTGATGGCAAAAAGGTTAAGGCAGAGAAACCCGAAGCGGTAAATGAACTCATCCGAATAGTGGGAGACTCAAAAATCGGTCAAGAAGTCCAGATGAAGATAATCAGAGATAAACAACCACTCAGCCTTACTTTAAAAATCGCCAAACAGCCAAAGATAAAAGCTGATGAATTAGAAACAGACTTTGGTTTTGCGGTTAAGGAAATAACTGACTATATCTATCGGAATTACAAATTAGATTCAAAAGATGGGGTCTTTGTCTCAGAGGTAAAATGGGACACCTGTGCCTCTGATGCACAACTCTATGAAAAGGACATTATTATTAAGATTAATGATATGGAAATAAAAGATATTAAAGATTTTAAAAAAACTATCGAGACGGTTAAGGATAATAATAGGATTTTACTTCAGGTAAAAAGACAAAAGGATTTAATCCTTATTCTTCTGAAGACAGGGGAGTTCAAAAAAAAGTGGTAAGATGAATTTAGATAAGATTATCATTTCAGGAATAGTTTTTTATGGCTATCATGGTGTAACTGAGATTGAGCAAGAGTTGGGGCAAAAATTCTTAGTCGATGTAGAACTACATTTAGATTTAAAGTCAGTCCAACACCTTGAAGATACGGTTGATTACAAAGAAATTTATAATTTGGTGAAAAGCATTGAACAAAAGAAAAAATATCGGCTAATTGAATCTTTAGCCACAGACATTGCTCAGGCAATTTTAGACAAAACCAGAGCAATTGAAGTCATTGTTCGGGTAAAAAAACCTCAAGTCCCTATTGCGGGCGTAGTAGATTATGTCGCGGCTGAGATTATCAGAAGGAAAAATGAGTAAAGTTTATATCTCTCTTGGCTCAAATTTAGGCGATAGAGAAAAAAATATTAAAGAGGCAATAAAACTCATTAATAGGCGGATAAAGGTGATTAAAACCTCACCAATTTATGAAACAGAACCTGTCGGATTTAAAGAACAGGATTGGTTTTTAAATTTAGTCGCCGAACTAAAAACCAGACTTTCACCTCAAGAATTATTGGCTATTTTAAAACAAATCGAGGGAAAACTCGGTAAGAAAATAGAAAGGAAATGGGGTCCCCGAACCATTGATTTAGATATATTGCTTTATGATGATATTATTTTAGATTTACCCGATTTACAAATACCTCATAAATTAATGCACACACGGACATTTGTTTTAATTCCATTATCTCAAATCGCCCCAGACATCAAACATCCAGTCTTGAATAAAACAATAAAAGAATTATTAGATGAAGGGAATGACAAAAAATGTATGAAAGATAGCGTCAAGTTTTACGCAGAAGAAGTAGGTTTGAAGAATATCGAGAATATCAAAAGGACAAGAAAGTGATGAAAAATAATAGCCCTCTTCATCCAATATTAAAAGCAGGAGGTAGTAGATAGTAGGTGGGGTATGGGAGAAAATAAAGAGATATCTACAAGAAATTACAGTAGTCTGCTTGAAAGAATTGCTGAAATTCTCACTCAGGCAAGGACTAAGGCATTTAGAGAAATAAACAGAGCCCAGGTTTTAGCTTACTGGGGAATTGGCAGAGAGATTGTGGAGTTTGAGCAGAAAGGCAAGGCACGGGCAGAGTATGGAGAGGAACTACTCAAAAAACTTTCGGCAGACATGACTGCCAAATTTGGAAGAGGGTTCTCAGAAAGGAACTTAAGGAACATCAGAACTTTTTATCTCAATTTTCCAATTTGGCAGACACTGTCTGCCAAATCTTCTGAAAGACAAAAAACGCAGACACCGTCTGGAAAATCTATAATTCGCCAGACACCGTCTGGAAAATTTGAACCAATGTTATCTTGGTCGCAGTATTGCGAACTATTGAAGGTAGAAGAGCCCCTTGCCCGTTCTTTTTACGAACAAGAATCCATTCAAAACAACTGGTCTGTCCGAGAACTGAAAAGGCAGATCGGCTCAATGCTATTTGAACGACTGGCTTTAAGCAAAGATACCAAAGCAGTAATGAAAATAGCAGAGAAAGGACAGATAGTAGAGAAACCAGAAGATGCTATTAAAGATCCATACATTCTGGAGTTCCTTAATCTCAAAGAAGAGACATCTTATACTGAAAGTCAGTTAGAACAAGCCTTGATTGATAATCTTCAACACTTTTTATTAGAACTTGGTAAAGGGTTTGCTTTCGTCGCCCGTCAAAAAAGAATTACCATTGCTAATCGTCATTATCACATAGATTTAGTTTTTTATAACAGACTGTTAAAGTGTTTGGTTCTGATAGATTTAAAAACAGATGAACTTGACCACGCTGACATAGGTCAGATGAATTTTTATCTGAACTATATCAAAGATAATGAGAAAGTTGAAGGAGAGAATGACCCTGTAGGGCTTATCCTCTGTGCGAAGAAAGATGATATTTTTGCTAAATATGTCTTAGGTGGCTTGAGCAATAAGGTCTTTGCTTCAAAATACAAATTAGCATTGCCATCAGAAAAGGAGTTGAGAGAAAAACTGAAATCGCTGCCATTGTTGCAGGGTAAAAGTGAGAGGAAAGAGTAATTATGGAAGATAGAGATACTGCAAAAAACAAAGAACATTATCAAATATCTTTTCTACCTTGGGCTGGATTGAAAGGAGAGATAAAAATCGGACCTATTACATTTTGGTCATTTAACTTACATGCTAAAGATAAAATTCCAGATCAAGAAATGTTAAATCATCTGACTAAGTATTTTGGTTGCTATATTGATCATCAAGGAAGACCCGTTGATACAATAACAATTTGCTCTCATGGAAATATAGACTTTCGATGTCTTACAAATGATCAGTGTACCGATTTGCGCAGCGCAGTTGACATACTTATTTTTTGTACAATTGCACCACAAATAAAAAGGGCTGTATGTGCCAACAATAGGACTATAGGACCTCCCAGTGCAGAGGTTTTTCAGTTGGTAACACAAAATTTTAAACCGGGGAATGACCATATCGCTGTGCGTTCTGGTAGTCTCCTTAGCGCTGGTTGGAAAATAGGAGAGATCAGTTTTCCAGAACCTTGGTCTACAGGAGGTTCTTTTGGAACTCCTGACACTGAACTCATTGATGGGTTTAACAAAGTATTTGCCCCTTTGTTTGCTCAAGATATGCGTGAACGGTTATTCAGAAGTTTAGAGTGGTTCCGATTGGCTCATGTGGAGAGTGATGAAGTATCACTGTTATCTAAAGTTGTTATGATGGCAACAGCGTTTGAGATACTTCTTCAATTTCCCAAGGAAGGCAAGCGTAGACATTTCGTAAATTATATGGAAAATAATATCGCATCAGATAGTTTCAATAAGGACAATCGAATCACGGACAGAGGGAAAACTTTTTCGTTGAGCCTTGCAGGATGCTGGGCTTGGGATTTCTACGAGTTAAGGAGTACCATCGTGCACGGTGATCACATTAACTCAGAACAACTTAAATATGAGACACGCGATAAAAATTGGCTTACACATCTCATCGTTGCTGATTTAGTCTTTTGGGAGTGTATTAAACGAGAATTGTTTAATCAAAAATGTATTGGTGACAATGTGCGAGAATGTGCAAAGGAATTTGATAAAGCCTTTCCCAATGAACCAGAAGGGACTTCTGAAGAGCCACTAGCAAGGTGGTTTTTGGGGTTTAGTGATATGCATAGTGCTCTTGGTTGGGAAAAGGAGAAAGTTAAATGAGTTTATATTGCAAGCGCTTAATTGAAGTTGATTCGCCGATAAAGAAGATTTCAGAACATCCAAGGCGTGACCAGAATGTGAAGAAGGGGCATTTACATTCTATGCATGTATGGGTGGGCAACCCGTCCTCTTGCCTCTTGTAGGGCAGTAATAATGGGTGCCTTATTACCGGACCCTGTAGATTCAAATTGCTCAGAAAATTTTCGACCTGTGCGGTTAGAAATTATCAAGGGCAATGGGATAAGAAGTATGTGTGAAAGCTGACAAATCTAACCATTACGCATACAATAAGGAATTTCAACCATTCGCAAATAAGCTACGCAAAGAAATGACTAAAGCTTAAGGCATGTTTATGGAAGTTTGTTTTAAAAGCAAGACAAATGAAGGGTTATCACTTCAGGAGGCAACGACCTGTATTGAATTATATCGTGGATTTTATGTGTAAAGAATTAAAGTTAGTCATTGAAGTAGATGGATTGACTCATCACAATGAGAAGACAGTGGAGAAGGATAAGAGGTAGGAGAAGGATTTAATAGAAGCAGGATTTATAGAGTATTGAGATTTGCGGATGATGAGGTATTAAATCACATAGAAGATGTGACAAGAAATATTGAAATGGTGATTGAAGAGGTTTCCACCCCCTTAATCCCCCGCCAGCGGGGGAGATTTTAGCTTCCATCAGTGGGGGGAACTCAAATTGACAGTTTATAACCTAACCGCATAGGTTGAAAAATTTTGGATTTTAGATGAGGGAATTATGAAACTTGAAAAAAGAAATATTGAAGTTTTAGATGAATTAATGGTTGAAGTGTTAAGAAAAAAAACTCCCCAACAAAGACTAATTATTGCATTTAATTTATGGGATTCTGCAAAGAAACAATTAACAAACTATCTATCTTCTTTGCATCCCGACTGGGATAAGGAAAAAGTTCAACAGGAAGTAGTCAGGAGATTATCCTATGGAACAATATGACTTGCTTAAACATCTGGTTCAGAGTTTTGAATCACTTGGGATTCAATATCTGTAACCGTTCAGGCTATATATCAAAAGTGTAAGAAAGGGGATAAGGAGATAAGAGTGATATGGAGATAAGATAATAGAAATAGATTGAAATTTATAGAAATAGGTAGAAATTGATTGTGGAAA
>JBFLYA010000229.1 GCA_040757115.1 bacterium
ATTGTGGAAAACAACAAATTTCCATAAATTTCTATTAGTTTCTATTAATTTCAATTTTTTTAATAATATCTCCCTATCTCCTTAATCTCCACATCTCCTTTTGTTACACCACCTGAACGCTTACGATACTACAAAACTTTCAATTACGGCACAGCCCCCGCCGTCCGCTGCAACGATTGGTTAGGAAAAAGTTCCACTTCACCGTCTTTTTCTTCTTATTTCTCTATTCCATAATTAATGTCTGCCCCAATCCTTATGCAATTGTTGAGCAATCACTACCTCTTGAATAAATCTGAGTGAGTACCTGTCCGCTCAAAAACAATTGTATTTCCTTGAATCTTGTATATCAACAACCAATCCGATTCTATGTGGCACTCTCGCCGATCCTCATAATCTCCGATAAGTTTGTGGTCTCGGTGTATCGGATCCAATCGTTCACCGTCAAGCAGACACAGGACAATCATTTTTAATTTCTCCATGTTCTTTCGGCGATTCTGGGTAAGTTTAATATCTTTGGAGAACTGCTTCGTGTAGACAGGCGTATACATCATATCCCCAATTTCCGGAACATATCTTTTGCATCTTTACAGAGAATTACATCACGCCCGGCATCTGTTGCCTCAAACGTCCTTTGCGTTGTCTTGTTTGGAATCGCAACGTCAAAGGGCAGTCCTTTTCGAAGAACCACCTGCTTGTAGAAGATGGCTATCGCCTGAGTTGTTGAAACACCAAGACGGCGGAAGATGCTTTCGGCGTGTTCCTTTAGATCAGATTCTACTCTAGCATGGATGACAGCGTTCTTGCTCATCATATTTACTCCTTTTCAACTTATTGTAAATCTTCTCTCCTACACATTCTTTAGCATATTTGCACCATTGTAAGCAGGATTGGATGTCATTATAAACAATAAATCCACACTTACATCTTACCATTGTCTCATTGGAGAATATTTCAACTTCCTCTTTGCAGTCTGGACACTCCTTTATTTTCAGCGTAGGGGTTGAAATATTAGCTAAACCCGGGCATTTATCAAACATAAAACCTACAATCCCCTTTATTGCAATGTTTATTTCTTGAGCTATGTTCGCATTTTAGTAGAGATGATGGAATATAACCCAGCTTTACCTTTAAAACCTCACGGAAGTATTGAATAGCCGTCTCAATGGCGATATATGTGCTTCGTTTACAACATCTTGCCCCACGATGATTGGCTATTGAAGCAAGCACACGAGAGGTCATTACATTGGCGATAATTCTTTCTGTATCAGAGAGAGGTGTTGCCTTCAGGATAATAGCTACAGCTATGCCACAGGCAATAGCAACACCATCTGTGCCATATAACCCACAATAGCCAGCAGGGATATTGCTTCCCCTTTTAATCGCTTCCTCTATCGCTTTCTCATCTACGCCACCGGCTACATTTTTATATGCTGTAACAAGAATTCCAGCAATCATCGGATGATGTTCAGGACCGATCATATGAATTGAGGGATGTTTCATCAGGATATCTGCCATCTCAAGTGGATTGGTTGTTTTTGAAGAAAGACAGAATTGGGTAATTACCTCAAGAGCACCTCTTTTATGGCAATCCTCACAGACATAATGTCTTTCCTTACAAATAAAATAACCCTTTTCACTCTTTCTACAATAAGAGCAGGTAGCGGAAATTGCCTCAGTCAGATATTCCAGCTCTTTCCCACAAACGATACATCCACTTTTCTTTTCTTGTTCCATTTATCTTACCTCCTCAATCTTGAGATAAGCTCTATAATCTCATCTATCTTCTTCTTTTTTTCTATCTCAGATGAGCCTTTAGGAAAGAAGAGAAAGAAGAGGGTCACATCTTGTGAATTGGGAATTACCCCTCGTTAATTCACAATTCAAGATGTGCCCCTCATACCCGTGCTCGGCACAGTCCCCCGCCGTCAACTGCAACGCAGGGTTAGACAAAAGCTCTGATTCCCTGTCTTTTCCTTTTCCTCTGCCTCACCGAATTATTGTGCATCCCACATTCACGATCTGACCTCCACTCCTCGCCTTCTGAGCAAGATGTCTTGCCCTTAAAAGCTTACCATCTACAGCCAATTCTCAACTTTAAGTTCTTTTATTCTTTCATAATGCCTGAGATTATTTGTAACTAAAATCCAACTTCTGCTCAAAGCAACACTTGCATTTAGAAGGTCAAAGTCTTCTATCAGTCTTCCTTCTTTTCTCAAATTTGCCTTGTTTCTTCCATACTGGTCAATACTTTCTTCATTAAGATAGGCGATTTCTACTTTCTTCAAAAAATCGGACAATCTCTTGAGATTTTGCTCTACATATTTTGAAAAGTAGGCTCCATACTTTAGCTCTCCAATAGTGATTATTGAAACGGCTAAATTATCCTCTCCTACTTTTTTGACCCTTTCCTTTATTTTATCTATTCCCTTGAACCAATAAATACAGGTATCCGTATCTAAGAGATATTTCATAATCTTATCTCTCCTTTTGAAGACTTTCGAGTTTCATATATATCCTTAACTATTTCCTCCTCATCCCGCTCATCTTTCCAACTCCCAAAAGAATCCCAGAATAGCTTGGTCTCTTCCGAAAGAGTTTTTTCTTTCTTTTCCTTTTCTATAATTATTATCTTTACCATATGGGATTTCAAGGACTTATATTCTTTTGGTAATGGGATTATACCATTTGGTAAAATTTTTGTTTCGAATTGGTATGTTTGCATTTTTTATCACCTCCTTAAAGAATCGGAATGTTCTGGGATAAAATTGAGCGTTAATTTTATTAGCCCTTTCTGGTAAACATCTTTAATTGCATTTTGATACCTCTGCTTTTGCCAGATAGATACCTAACCTTAGATTATCTTGCCTATTAGCAGTTTTATTTTACTTCAACCCAATATTTACGCAGATTTCACAGATTTCTCCGTTTCTCCCTTTCCCCCTTTCTCATCTGCCCTCTGCCCTCTGCCTTCTGCCCTCTCCCCTCTGCCTTCTGCTATTTATCCGTGCTAATCCGTGTTAATCAGTGGCTGAATAGTTACCTACTTCACAGGTTACAAACTTTTCGTGGTTCAATAGTTATTTTTCAACAATGACATCAATCACTTTTTCTTTGGATTGGTTGCCAACCGTGTCTATTGCCTGTCCGCCAATGCGATGGATACCTTCAAGAGAAATCGAGAATGCACCCTCGTATTTCTTCCACTCTCCATCATCGAGTCTGTATAGCACCTCAGCCACACCAGCGGCATCATCAATGGCGATTAATGAAAATCTGGCATCCGAATGAACATAATACCTTGAATCTAACTGGACACATCTATCTATCTCAATCTTTACCTCCGGCGGTGTCCTGTCAACAATGACATCAACTATCTCTTCCTTTGATTGATTACCAACCGTATCTATTGCTCGAAATCCAATACGGTGGTTGCCTTCATCCGCAATCGAAAATGCCCCATTGTATCTCTTCCAATCTCCATTATCTATTTTGCATAACACCTCAGCCACACCCGAGGTATTATCACCGGCGATTAATGAAAATCTGGTATGCGGATGAACAAAACTCCCGGATTTGCGGTCTATCTCAATCTTTATTTCCGGTGGTGTGTTGTCAACAATGACATCAAGCATTTGCTCCTTTGATTGATTACCAACCATATCCACTGCTCGAAATCCAATTCGATGACTACCTTCCTGGCTAATCGAGAATGCACCCGTGTATCTTTTCCATTCCTCATCATCTATTTTGCATAGCACCTCAGCCACACCAGCGGCATTATCACCGGCGATTAATGAAAATCTGGTATGCGGATGAATAAAACTCCCTGCTCTTCTATCGAGTTCAATCTTTATTTCCGGCGGGGTATTATCCACAATGACATCAAGCACTTGCTCCTTTGATTGATTGCCAACCATATCTACTGCTCGAAATCCAATTCGATGACTGCCTTCCTGTGAGAGCGAAAATGTGCCGCTGTATCTCTTCCATTCCTTATTATTATCGAGCCGATATAACACCTCACTCACACCACAGACATCATCAATGGCTATTAGTGAAAATTTAGTCTGCGAATGAACAAAACAACCGAATTTGCGGTCTATATCAATCTGGACTTCCGGCGGTGTCCTATCAACAATAATATTAACCATCTTTTCCTCTGATAGATTGCCAAGGGGGTCTATTGCTCGGAATCCAATCTGGTGAATACCCTCCTCAACTATCGAAAACGCTCCCATGTATCTCTTCCACTTCTCATTATCAATCTTGCATTGCACCTCAGTCACACCCGAGGCATTATCACTGGCAATTAATGAGAATTTGGTTTGCGGATGAACAAAACTGCCTGATTTGCGGTCTATATCAATTTTTATCTCCGGTGGAGTATTGTCAACGATGACATCAATTACATTTTCCTTTGATTGATTGCCAACCGTATCTGCGGCTCGGAATCCAATCTGATGATTACCTTCCTGCGAAATCGAAAATAGCCCGTTGTATCTCTTCCACTCCTCATTATCAATTTTGTATAATACCTCAGTCAGACCCGAGGCATTATCACTGGCGATTAATGAAAACTTGCTCTGCGGATGAACAAAATTGCCTGATTTGCGGTCTATGTCAATCCTTATCTCCGGTGGTGTATTGTCAACGATGACATCAAGGACATTTTCCTTTGATTGATTGCCAACCGTATCTGCGGCTCGGAATCCAATTCGATGATTACCTTCCCGGCTAATCGAAAATGCCCCGGTGTATTTCTTCCATTTCTCATTATCTATCCGGTATATCACCTCACCGACCCCGGCGACATCATCAATGGCGACTAATGAAAATCTGGTCTGCGAATGAACAAAACAACCAGATTTGTGGTCTATGTCAATCTTTATTTCCGGTGGGGTATTATCCACAATGACATCAAGCACTTGTTCCTTTGATTGATTGCCAATATTATCTTTTGCTTGAAATCCAATCCGATGGATACCTGCTTGAGAAATTGAAAATGGTCCCGGGTATCTCTTCCATTCCTCATTATCTATCTTGTATAATACCTCAGCGACACCCGAGGCATTATCACTGGCGATTAATGAGAATCTGGTTTGCGGATGAACAAAATTGCCTGATTTTCGGTCTACATCAATCTTTACCGCTGGTGGCGTGTTATCAACAATGATATTGGTTACCATTTCTTTTGATTGATTGCCAACCGTGTCTATTGCCACAATGCCAATCTTATGACTGCCTTCAAGAGAAATCGAAAATGTGCCGCTGTATCTCTTCCATCCCTTATTATCTATCCGATATAACACCTCAGCCACACCCGCAACATTATCAGTGGTTATTATTGAAAATCTGGTATGTGGATGAACAAAACAACCAGATTTGTGGTCTATATCCATCTGGACCTCCGGAGGTGTATTATCAACGATGACATCAGTTATTTCTTCCTTTGACTGATTGCCAACCGTGTCTATTGCTCGGAATCCAATCCTGTGATTACCTGACTGGCTAATCGAAAATGCCCCGGTGTATTTCTTCCATTTCTCATTATCTATCCGGTATATTACCTCACCGACCCCGGCGACATCATCACTGGCGGCTAATGAAAATCTGGTCTGCGGATGAACGAAACAGCCTGATTTTCGGTCTATATCCATCTTGACTTCTGGTGCTGTATTGTCAACAATGACATCAATCTCCTTTTCCATTGTTTGATTGCCAATCGTATCTATTGCGCTAATTCTAATCTTATGCCTGCCTTCCTGAGCAATCGAAAATGTAGCGTCGTATTTCTTCCATTCCTCATCATCTATTTTGCATAATACCTCAGCCACACCCGAGGCATTATC
>JBFLYA010000230.1 GCA_040757115.1 bacterium
TTATGAAATACAAAGTTAATCTTAAAAAAACTGATGAGGGTTATTCTGTGTGGGTACCTGGTTTGCCAGGTTGTTGGTCACAAGGACAAACTGAAAAAGAATCTTTGGAAAATATTAAGGATGCTATTCAATCATATCTAGCGACCGTTGAAGATATAATCAAGGATAAAGAATTACGGTTAGTAGAGGTGAAAGAGATAAGTTATGCCTAATCTACCTGGGGTAAGCCATCAACGAGCTGTGAAAGCTTTTGAAAAGGTTGGCTTTTGGATTGCAAGACAAGGGAAACATATAACAATGACAAATGGGGAGCGGATAATTACCATTCCCAGAGCAAATCCAGTTGACGCTTTTACAATGGCAGGTCTTGTAAGAGATGCCGGTTTGGGTGGTGTCTTAATCTAGCATAAAGGTTGAAATAGTGTAAGAAAAGGAGATATGGGGATTATGGAGATTAGGAGATAAATTCATTCTAAAATTTTGGAAAGGACAATGAATAATCTCCATATCTCCCTTTATCTCCTTATCCCCTTTTGGACACCAAATCTGCATAGATTTCACTATTAGCGTTATTTTCAGACACCACCCAATTTTACACCATAAACAAGGAATTCAAACTTAAAACTTACTCCTAAGTCTCAATGGGGTAAGTATTTAACCGCAGAGACGCAGAGGAAAAACAGGAGATAGATTAAATTAAATTCCTGAAAAGGCAGAAGAAACTTTCAGATTTCTCGCAAAGGCGCAAAGGACGCTAAGATGAAAGTCTATATTTTTCTCCGCGACTCTGCGTCTGGGCGGTGTCTATTCCCTCAAGGAGAGAAAAAGTTATGCAAACACAAACAATATTTAGGATAACAGAACCAATAAGGAAACAAATAATAAAGATAGTTGATGAGCGAATAAGAGAAGACTATGTAACAAAGGGAGATTTTTCTGAACTCAGGTCAATAGTGTGGAGTATTGGGGTTGAAGTAGAGAAATTAGCTGAGGCACAAAAGAAGACAGAGATAAAAGTAGAAGAATTAGCTGAGGCACAAAAGAAAACAGAGACAAAGGTAGAAGAATTAGCTGAGGCACAAAAGAAGACAGAGGAAGAGATACGGACACTTGCAATGGAATTAAAAGAAACAAGGAGAGAACTTAAACAAGATATTAAAGATACCAGGATACAACTGGGTGGTTTAGAAAAGAGTGTCAGCTACGGATTTGAAAATGAGGCTTATCGAATGCTTCCATTAGTACTAAAAGAAAGATATAACATCCAGATAGACAAGAAATTGATTAGGGTAAAGATGGGAGAAAAAGAAATAAATATATTTGGAAAAGGGAAGATGAATGGAAAAGAGATATTGATAGTTGGTGAGGCACAACTTAGACTTGATGAGATGCGAAAGGGGGATAAGGAAAGGATATTTCAGGATTTGGAGAATAAAGTAGAGATAGTGAAGAAGGAATACAAACAAGAGATTGTCCGGTTGTTAATTGCTCATTTTGCTACACCTGGATTTATAAAAGAGGCAGAAGGAAGAGGCATAATCGTCATCCAAAGCTTTGAGTGGTAGTTATAGAGGGATACTTAACCGTCTTCTCTGGAGTACGGTAATCGTTCAGGTGGTAATTCACCGCAAGATGCCACAGAGATGCAGAGAAAAAATTAAAATCTATTCACCAGAGACAGAAATTTCCTTTTTTTGTGCATTTGGGGTCTTTCGTTGTTTATTAATCTTTTAATACTTACTTTTGACTAACTGTTTTTAAGCCTTTTTAAACACCAAAAAACGCGAAAAACACGAAAAAAAGATATTTTCCTCTCTGTTTCTCTGCGTCTCTGCGGTAAAGGATTACCTGAACGATTACTTTTATATTTTGCTTTTTGCATTTTGAGATTTGGAGGAAATTGATAAAAATAAAGGTTTTAAATACCCGCTTAAAAACTACAGTTTCCTGGTTTTGCAGAACTCTAATGGATAATTAATAAAAGGAGAAAAAGTATGGCTGTTTCATTACTAAAAACAGAAGAGGAACATATTCTTAGAGTCTTACCTACCTTGTTAAAAAGGGATGAACAATTCAAGGGTTCTCTCTATACCATCTTAGGAGAAACCTTTATTAAAAGGGATGACTTCTCTGAACTTAAGGGTATTGTAAAGGAACTTGCACTTGCACAGAAAAAGACAGAGGAGGAACTTAGATTACTGGCATCAGAAGTAAAGATTACCAGAAAAGAACTTAAGGATGATATTAAGGATACCAGAATAAACTTAAGTGGATTAGGTAAAAGTATGAGCTACGCCTTAGAAAATGAAGCATTTCGAATGATTCCTGGCGTATTGAAGGAAAAATATGGCATTCAGCTAAAAGAAAAGCTTATCAGGACAAAACTTGGGAAGAAAGAGATAAACATATTCGGTAAAGCTGAAATAAATGGGGAGGAGGTAGTGCTCGTAGGCGAGACACAACTAAGACTGGATGAGACACGGAAGAAAGACAAAGAAGGTATATTTAAGGACTTAAAAGAAAAAGCAGAGGTAGTAAGTAAGGAATATCAAGGGAAAAGGATAGAGAAGTTGTTAATTGCCCATTTTGCTACCCCGGGGTTTATAAAAGAGGCAGAAGGAAGAGGCATAATCGTCATCCAAAGCTTTGAGTGGTAGTTATAGAGGAATATTTAACCGTCTCCTCTGGAGTACGGTAATCGTTCAGGTGGTAATTCACCGCAAGATGCCAAAATTTCTTCAACACGACACTACGAACGGTTTGTTGGTTATAATTTTATGATTACTCAAAAACAAATTATTGAACAAGAAAAAAGATTTATGGTTCCTGTCTATAAACGCTTTCCAGTATGTTTTGTCAAAGGGAAAGGGATTAAAATCTGGGATATTAATGGTAAAGAATACTTAGATTTCTTTGGACAGGGAGTAAATAGTATTGGACATAGCCATCCTCAGTTAGTCAGGGCGATTACAGAACAGGCAAATAACCTGATACATTTTTCCAATCTTTATTATACCATTCCACAGATAGAATTAGCTCAGAAATTGGCTTCAATATCCTTTGAAGGGAAGGTATTTTTTGCCAATAGTGGGGCGGAGGCAAATGAAGCCGCAATTAAACTTGCCAGAATATACGGTCAGGGTAAATATGAAATAATTACAATGACCGGCTCATTTCACGGAAGAACATTAGCTACCTTAACAGCTACAGGTCAGGATAAAATACATAAAGGATTTGAGCCATTGGTTGAGGGTTTTAAGTATGCGCCATTCAATAACCTTGACGAGGTAGAAAAGGCTATCACCCCATCTACCTGTGCCATCCTGATTGAACCAATTCAAGGAGAAGGAGGCGTTAATGTTGCAGACGAACAATATTTAAAAGGATTGCGTGCCTTGTGTGATGAACATAAAATATTGCTTATTTTAGACGAAGTCCAGACAGGAATTGGTCGAACAGGCAAGATGTTTGGCTACGAGCATTACGGGATTGTCCCGGATATTATCACCCTGGCGAAATGGCTGGGAAGTGGTCTGCCAATTGGGGCAATGGTCGCCAAACCTGAATTAGCTGACCTTTTTACACCAGGAACGCATGCCTCTACTTTCGGCGGAAATCCTTTAGTCTGTGCCGGAACATTAGCCGTGATTAATGCCATTATCGAAGAAAATCTGGTTGAAAATGCAAAAGAGATAGGTAACTATCTCTTTAATCGACTATCTGAATTAAAAGATAAATATAGCTTCATAAAAGAGGTGCGAGGAAAAGGATTAATGATTGGTCTGGAGCTTGAGTTTCCAGGACAGCCAATTGTTAGTACCTGTCTGGAACAGGGATTAATTATTAATTGCACCGTAGAAAAGGTTTTGCGGTTACTACCACCATTAATTGTGACCAAACAGGATGTAGATGAAGCCGTAAAAATACTGGATAAAGTGATTTTTTTCACCGCAGAGGCGCAGAGGACGCAGAGAAAAAATTAAAATCTATTCACCAGAAACAGAAATTTCCTTTTTTTGTGCATTTCGTGTCCTTCGTGCTCTTCGTGGTGAATAGTTACGAAAAACACAAAAAAAGATATTTTCCTCTCTGTTTCTCTGCGTCTCTGCGGTAAAGGATTACCCGAACGGTTACATTTCTTTGTGGCAAAAAAAGGAGAGTTAAAATGGGAAAGCGGGATTTATTATCTGTGACTGATTTAGATGTTGCGGATATACGATGGATATTTGAACTAACGGATTCCATATTAAAGAAAGACCAGAGTGGGGAAAAATATCTTCCGCTGGCTAATAAATCTATTGCCTTAATCTTCCAAAAACCATCCACAAGAACCAGGATTTCTTTTGAAGTTGCCATCCACCAATTAGGTGGTCAGGCAATATTCTTACGCCAGGATGAAATTCAACTCGGAATAAGAGAACCTATTGAAGATATTAGCAAAACACTCTCACAATATGTCCAGTTAATTACTGCCAGAACTTACGCTCATAAAGATGTTGAACTCCTGGCTAAATATGCCTATGTCCCGGTAATTAATGCTTTATCAGACCAATTTCATCCCTGCCAGGCATTATCTGATGTCTATACTATCTGGAAAAAGAAAGGGAAGATTACGGGGTTAAATTTAACTTTTATTGGTGATGGTGCAAATAATATTTCTAACAGTTTAATTTTAATCTCAGCAATGATGGGAATGAATATCACGGTGGCGACTCCAGCCAAATATATGCCTGAACAAGAAATAATTTCCAGGGCAAAGGAAATTTCCGCAAACTCAAAAAGTCAAATAAAAATCATCCACGACCCATTAGAGGCGGCTCGTGAGGCAGATATAATTTATACGGATGTCTGGACAAGTATGGGGCAAGAGGAAGAAGAAGAAACAAGGAAAAAGATTTTTGCACCGTATCAAGTAAATAGTGCTATGCTTAATTCTGCAAAAGATGATTGTCTGTTAATGCACTGTCTTCCCGCTCACCGTGGAGAAGAAGTTACCGCAGAGGTTTTAGATAGTCAACATTCTATTGTTTTTGAACAGGCAAAAAATAAACTTCTTGTGCAAAAAGGGATTTTGGTATTTTTAATAGTATAGGAATTTCTTTTTTGGGACGCAGATGAACGCAGATTTTCAAGATTTTAAAATAAAGAATTGACCGAGAAGATCATAAAGGCATTCTACAAAGTTTATAATACCCTTGTATATGGTTTTCTGGAGAAACGCTCATGCCCACAGGGAGTGGGCACAAAGGAGGATGAAAATCGGGCATAGAGATTAGAGATTGGAGATTAGAGATTAGCAAGAGTGCAGGTTCTAATTCACTAATTCTCTAATCTCTAATTAACTATTTTCAGGGGAAACGACCATGTCCACAGGGTGGACACAAAGGAGGATGAAAATAGTGGTAGGAGATAGAAGGTAGGAGGTAAGGAGATAGGCGTGAGGAGTGATGTTTTCTTTACTTTCTACTTTCTACTCTCTACTTTCTACTTCCTTATTTTCAGGAGAAACCTACAGATATTGAAGTTGGACTATTACTTAATTTTGGACCTAAACCCGAAGTCAAACGAAAGGCTTTTGATAATATGGGAAAATAATTATACTCACCAACGGCACAAATTAAGATTTTTTAATAGGGACTCGATAGCCAGGTGATATAGGGTTTGTAAGATATATTACCATAAGTAAGTGTTAAAAAATGTCAACAATTATTGTTTTGAACCTTCAATTCAGACATAAAAAAGAAGATATAAGGGGTAATAAAAAAAAGATTATTATTTTGGATAAGGAAGATAGGGTTGATAAAAATGAGATATGTTAGTTTCTCTGATGGTGAGATTGTA
>JBFLYA010000231.1 GCA_040757115.1 bacterium
GTCTGTAAAGATGGACCGGTATTTAGTGCTTTGGAGATAGTGTTATGCTAACTATTCAGCCACTGATTAACACGGATTAGCACGGATAAATAGCAGAAGGCAGAGAGCAGAGGGCAGAAGGCAGAGGACAGAAAGCAGAAGGCAGAGGCAGGTTGTCCCCCGCTGGCGGGGGATTAAGGGGGTGGAAATTTCCTCCACTGGCACAGATGAAATCAGGCTCGGGGCACCCATGCAGAGCATGGGTCGTGTGGCTACCAGCCTTCCCGAGTCCCGAACTCCGAGTCCCGAGTCCCGATTTTCAGAAGAACCCTTCAGCCTTCAGCCTAATTACGGACACGGAAAACGGACACGATTCACGAATTTTCAGTGTTTCATCTGTGTCCATCTGTGGCTGAATAGTTACCCTGGATTAAAGCGGACTATAGAAGTCTCAAAAATAGATAACTAAACCTACCAAATACAAAATAGCCTTTTATTCAAATTCCAAATAATACTCCATTGCGTTAGTTCAACCCAGAATTGTGTGTCGGCGTTGCTCCACACAAATTCTTAATTCGTTAGGCATATTGTTTTTGTCTCTTAATAATATCAATTAATGATCTTAATGCTTGATTTACAGATTCATGGTCAGGGAAAAATTTGATAACATCAGGATCAACAACTACAACATTTGTTCCTTCACAGTATTTTTTTGCGTATTTTCCCTGAATACCTTTACTGAAATCATATTCTTCAAGCATATCTCGATCTTTTTGCATTCTCTTCATATTGTTTCCTTTCATTTTTTGTTGCCTTTCTTGAGCTTATTATTCTAATTTTATCCTCTCTTCCTGTATGAACAGTTACTAACACACGATGTTTAACTGAATTCCCAATTAAAATAAATCTGTCTTCTTGCTCAGAATGTAGAGGATCATAGATTGTTAATGATAGTGTATCGCTAAAAGTTGTGCTGGCTTCATCAAAAGATATCCCATGGACATTTATATTCTTAATTGCTTTTCTTGGATCCCACTCAAATAATAACATATTTCATTTTACCAATTCATCTTGAGTGTTAATATTTTATTTGTCTAACGATAGAGCTCACCTGCCGCCAACAGGCTGGGCACAAAACTTTGAAAAACCACTAACCTTTGATGGAGCACAGAATTTCGAAAAACCGCACGCTGTTGGCGGTCAGGTGCAGCGAATGATAATAATTAAAAGGCACTTGAAATCGATCGTACAGTATGATATAATACCAATGAGTTTATCGCTTTAACCACACCTGGATATATATATGAAAACATTAATTGCTTAACCTTCTCCTCTGAGAGGTCAGATGATCTTCTTCAGAGGCATACATATCCAGTATGTGGTCTGGAAGGCGCTCGGGTCGCTCTCCAGCGTTGCCCTATCCTCCTCCCAGGGGAGAAAGCTAAAAAATTAGCTACTATATATTATAATATTATAGCCTTTTCTTTGGCTTGCGTCAAGTATTATTTTGATAAGCCTGTGATTCAGACACTGGACATCAGACACAAAACTATAGACTCTATTTATGCAGGAAATTAGTGACATTTGGGAAACCATCCTCAAAACTTCACTCCCTGAATTTTTCCTAAGTATTACCTACAGAAGTATAGGCAGGTCTCTCAAGCCTTCATTCTTCTGCAATTTCTGCCCGCTTTAGTCTGAGGTCTGATGTCTATAGTCTACTGTCTGAATCACAGTTACTAAACCTGATAAAATACCAGAAATTTAAGTTCATCGGACAGCTCTGGCTGTTAGGTGCACGCAATGGTTAGGCGGAATATTTCGAGTTTCGGGATTAATTCCAGATATTTATTTTAATTAATGGTATAAATTTAATACATCATTGCTTTTTTCTTGAATATTTCAATTTCCTCGGGCTGAACAACTTCTGATGCATCATATACCGAACCAACAACTATTTTTGACACATTTAATGCAGATTTTAATTTTTCGCTTGAGATCCAATCATTTACCCAAAGTTTAGGATTTTCACCATTTACAATTTTGCATATTACTTCATTGCTAGAAAAGGATATTCCAACTGACTTTGGTTGTGTTATTCTTTGCAACCAGATTTCAAGATAGCCGTTATAGGGAACACGTGACATCTTATTATGTACTTTCGTCCATAATTTTGTTTTATCTCTTTGGGGAGCAAGTGCGATAAGATGGCTTAGAATACCAGCAATAGCAGGAAATGTATCTGGAGAAATAAAACCAATATCAACTGCAATTGCAACTTGTACTTCAAGATCATCTGGTGCTTCTGTTTGTTTTGTAATTTTTGTATGGAATTCACTCACTAAACGCCGTAACGTTCCACTATTCGGGAATTGCTGTCCAAATTTATGCAATCGTAAAAGTTGCTTCTGAATTGTCTTTGCATTATCAAGTCCTAAATCTTGTAAATCAATACCGGCCAATTTATCAGGTTTGATAGCCCCCTCAATGACATTTTTAGTAAGATACGTTTTTGAAACACCTACTTTCATCCCAACTGGTCTTAAATTGTCACTAATTATTTTAAGTATCTCTTCTGCACGTTCATCACTATTTGTAAATATCCTATAATCATCACGATATCGTAATATGCGAAAATCTGTCGAACCACATAAAGAGTCATTAATTTGTTTGTCTATAAAACCAAGGACGATCTCTGCCACAAAGTCCATTAAAACAGGGCCCTGTGAAATACCATTTGTTTGACCATATCGGCCCGCCCTTATATGTGAGTCAATTATATTCCCCAAAAGTGAATTATCATTTTTCTTCGCCTTAGCGGTTTTTATACCATGTAACGCCCATGAAATACTGTGGGTATAAAGAGATGCGTAGCAGTCAATTACGTCTGTATGAAGTAAGTGACTAAACTCCAAAGAATATATTAAAGATTGTTGCTCAACGCATTGCCACCAACTTGTAATTTGTTTAGCTACATCTTTTTGATCATCAAGTGACATGACAGGAGCGCTACAACAATAAACGACACCATCTTCAAATTCTGCTATCCTATTAGTGATAAACTTCCAATTATCTGGATCACATATAACATTTACCAATGAAACATAAATTACTGGATGTATAAGCTCAAGTGGCCTCCAAGCAAATTTGCCATCTTTGTTTGAGATGAAGCTATAGTTTACACCTGAATAATCATTGGGATTGGCAACTTTAAATTCTAAATAATGACGCCCATTTAGTATAGTATCAACATCAGATAAAATTTGATCAAAGCTAATGTAGTCTGGTATATCTGCGTTAAAATAACTACTTCCTTTTAAAAAGTGTTTTTTTGCTTCTTCATTTGTTAGGTCAATTAATCTTTTCATCTTAATTCCTTTTATTACATTTGGGGATCTTATTAGATATGATATTAAACTTTAAAATATGATGATATTTACCGCCTAACGATAAAGCTCACCTGCAGCAGGGAGAATTACTACTAAACTTTATAAGCACAATTACCCCTTTGAGATACTACAAAACTTTCAATCACGGCACAGCCCCCGCCGTCCGCTGCAACGATTTGTTAGACAAAATACTTCATACCTCCAATGTACCCTCACTAAAATCTATCTTTAATTTAAGTTCAACCAACGATTTTATCCCCAGCAACCCATCTACATAGCTTTTTGGCGGAAGATCATGAACAACAACCTCAACCTCTTTTATCCTCTTTCCCAGAACAACTATAGACTCCAGGGTAGCCAAAGGAGCTTTTTCCACTCCACTGGCAGTGATTATTTCTATTCTTTCTTTGGATAACTCTGGTTCTAACCCTAAAATTTCAGCAGTTTTCCAGGGAATCATAGTATAAGTTGCTCCTGTATCAAGAGCCATCCTTATCTTCTGCTTGGAGTTACTTTTACCCTCCAATAGGATAGATAGTATAATTACTGGTGCTTTGGTATTAAATCTAAATTTTGGCATAGAATACAACCGCATATCCTTTAGTAGGAATTTTTCCTGTATAGAAATGGTAGGAGTACTTACCTTTTACTTTTTTCATTGCGTCATAGGTCTCATCTCTATCTTTAGAATGTGTTATTACCTTCAGTTCTGTAGGCTCTCCCAGTTCGTCTTCCTTCAATACTTCGGCTAATACCCACTCATCTGTGTATTTTTCTTTTACCTCTTTCAATTTCATTTCTCATCCTCCTATCATGGTCTAACGGCAAAGCTCACCTGCCGCCAACAGTATACACCACAAAAATTTGAAAAACAACTAAACTTTTATAGGGCACATAACTTTGAAAAAACCACCAGCGGTTGGCTCTCAGGTGCAGCGATGGGTTAGGCTTTTTTAATTTCCTGTTCAAATTGCTTAAACTTCTCACGACATTTTTTCAATGATAATCTGCGTAGTTTTTTCACTCGCTCAGCAAGGTATTCAAGTTCTTGTTTTGTTATTTTATAATTCTTGCTGTATCTTGCATCAACATAAGCCTTCTTAAGAAGTTCAAATAATCGCTTTTCTTCACCCTCTTTTCTTGGAAAGATCTTACAGAAATCCTCGTCAATCTTCTCTATCCGCTTGGTCAGTTTCTCTAAATCATGGGTTCTGGGTTTGTAGGAGGTAAGAACAAGGGAAGTGCCAGTGTATAGGTGTTCTGTGGTCTGGTGCAGGCTGAATGCAGCCTCGTTGTTCCAATCTCTTTCAAGCTGAAGCTTGTAAGTTCCAAACAGCCTCTTCGCCTTTGGAAACCAAAGAGCAAGATCCTCTTCCGCTAACTTCTTCTTTATCCCAGGAGTAAGCTTCCTTGCCCGGGCTAATTGGAACCTCTTTGAGTCATAGAGTAAGATGCCTTCTTTTTTGATGTCAGCATAGAAGTATCTGCCAACCGAGAGTTGCTCATTGACATGCTCAATATCTTCAATGATTAAGCTTACAGGGGTAGGGATTTTACGGCTGATCTGATTCTCTATCTTTCCCCAAATCTTAAAATCCTCAGGCTTTTTCTCATCCTTTACGATCACCATAATGTCAAAGTCAGACTCATAGCTGGTAAAGTGCCCCTCTTCTTTATCATAGCGAAAGTCAGAGTCAACAAAGTCTCCCCTGGCATAGCTGCCAAACAGAATAATCATCTCTACCTTGGTGGCATGAGAGATGAGATTGACAATAGTCTCTAACTCCCTCTGTTTTCGAAAAGGAAGATGGTCTAAAGTTGTTTTCATGATAATCCTCAATAATTCAGTAGCCTAACAAGTTATTATATAGTTTTCTTTACTTTAACACAATAGCCTCAAAAAGTCAAGAAAAAATTCGACAAAAACCAATAAATTCTCTATAACTCTAACTGGTTATCATTAACTTTTTACATGATATACAGAAAATAGGATAATTCTGCATGATTAATATACCAATCCATATTCCGCACTCATCCACTAAGGAAATAATATTTTTAGGACTGATAGGAAATTGCTTTTTTGAGTGTTTTGGGTATTATATCCATTTGTGCCCATTGTGAGGATATTTTACCTCAAATTTTATCCTATGTCAACAAAAAATTCGGCTCTTTTGAAAAAATCCAAAAATTAGTATCAAAAATCTGCTCGATTAGATTAGGACAAAATCATAAAAATGGACATTGTCAATGACGATTTTGGACACACTTATCCTGCATGGTATGCTGATGGGAGAAAACTAGTACTGTGTTAAGTAAATTTTTTCACAGTTTTTTCTAAAGTTTTACTGATAAAATGACGATAATTCCACGTGGGCATAGAAATTTTAAGGAGGAAAGAATTATGCAAAAAAGATATCCACGTGGTCCAAAACCAAATTCATTTGATTTATCAGGAGAAATTCTCAAAACTAT